>JAJYQG010000159.1 GCA_021794775.1 Pseudomonadota bacterium | reverse complement strand
CAGCGCGCCTTCGACCTGGTACTGCACTTACCCCTGCGCTACGAAGATGAACGTCGCCTATACCGCTTGGTGGACATGCCGCTCGGCGAAGAAGCCTGCACCATCGTCACCGTGCTGTCACACGAAATTCGATCTGGCTCCCATCGCCAACTGGTGGTTCAAGTCGCGGACGCCAGTGGACGCATCACCCTGCGCTTCCTTCATTTCTACCCAAACCAGCTCAAGCTGTTCCAACACGGTCGTGTTCTGCGCGTGTTTGGTGAAATTCGTCCGGGTTACCACGGTCCCGAAATGATCCATCCCCGCTGCCGGGTTTTTGACCCCGATGCCGCCCCCATCCATCATTTGACCCCGGTGTATCGGACCTGCGCCGGGCTTCCCCAGGCCACATTGCGACGCCTGATCCGCAAAGCACTTGACACCCTCGACTTGACCGACCCTCTGCCGGAAACATGGCGCCAACGCCTTGGTCTGCCCGACCTTGCGTATGTCCTGGAAACCTGCCATAACCCGCCTTCCCTGAGTGACCTGACCCCTGCGCTCTCCGAGCGGCTCAAATTCGACGAACTGCTGGCGCAGCAAATATCATTCCAGGCCTTTCGGCGCGAGCGTGAAAACCAACTCGCCGCCCCCTTGCTGGCACCTGGAATCCTGCTGAAACAGCTGCTGACCAGACTCCCCTTTTCTCTGACCCGGGCCCAGCACCAAGCACTGGATGACGTCCGTCACGACCTGTCCCGCCCCTACCCGATGCACCGCCTCCTGCAGGGAGACGTGGGCTGTGGCAAGACCATCGTGGCCACTCTGGCTGCCATTTTATGCCTCGAAAGCGGCTACCAGGCTGCACTCATGGCCCCTACAGAACTGTTGGCACAACAACACCATGAACGGCTGACACCATGGCTTGCTCCCCTTGGCCTGGCCTGTTTGCTGCTGACCAGTCGCCTTGGCGCAAGGGAGCGACTTGCCGTGAAACAGCGAGCCGAATCCGGAGATACGGTGCTCGTGGTCGGAACCCATGCACTGATCCAGAAAAATCTTAACTTTGCCGCCCTGGGGCTCGTCATCATCGACGAACAGCACCGGTTTGGCGTAGACCAACGACTCGACCTGGTCCGCAAAGGATCATCCTGCGCCTTACCTCATTTGCTGATGATGAGCGCCACGCCGATCCCTCGCAGTCTGAGCATGAGTTATTACGCTGATCTGGACATTTCCACCATCGACGAACTCCCTCCCGGACGACAAGGCATCACCACCAAACTGGTGTCTCTTGCACGGCGCCAGGATTTGATGACCCATGTGCTTCAGGCCTGCCGCCAAGGCCAACAGGCCTACTGGGTCTGTCCCTTGATCGAAGAATCGGAGCAACTGGATCTACAAAACGCCGTCGAAGCCTACGAAACCTGGTGTCGGAGTGCGCCGGATTTGCGTTGTGGTCTCCTGCATGGCAAACTTGCCGGAGCAGAAAAAGCGCGCATCATGGAAGCATTCTTCAAGGGTGAAATCCAGATTCTGGTAGCCACCAGCGTCATCGAGGTCGGGGTTGATGTGCCCCAAGCCACGCTGATGGTCATCGAACATGCCGAGCGCATGGGCCTGGCCCAGCTGCATCAGATGCGCGGTCGGGTAGGACGGGGGCTCCATGCCGGCTTCTGTTTTCTACTGTACGACACGCCGTTGTCCGATTTGGCCCGGCAACGTCTCAAGGTGATTTATGAAAGCAACGATGGTTTCAATATTGCCCATCAGGACCTGCAGCTGCGTGGTCCGGGAGACTACCTGGGCGCCCGGCAAAGCGGCGTTCCCTTGCTGCGTTTTGCCGACCCTCTGAAGGATGAACGTTGGCTTGCAGAAGCACAGCATGGAAGCCGTCACTGGCTGGCCCACGAACCGGAACAAGCCAAGCTGTTCGTCAGCCTTTGGCTTGGCCCACGGCAACCCTATCTGGCCGCCTAATCGATGACCCGTCTCAAATGGTCGGCCTACCTCCGTCTGGCGCGCATGAACAAACCGATTGGCGCCTTGCTGTTGCTCTGGCCCACCCTATGGGCCCTTTGGCTGGCCAGCGCAGGCCGCCCGTCTTTCGCCAACCTGCTTGTCTTCGTCGCTGGAACCTGGTTGATGCGTTCGGCCGGCTGCGTGGCCAACGATCTGGCTGACCGACATATCGACGGCCATGTCGAACGTACCCGTGAACGCCCTCTGGCCACTGGCGAGGTCAGCGTCAAGGAAGCCATTCTGCTGGCCATCGGCCTCAGTATGCTGGCTTTTTTTCTGGTGCTGACGCGCAATACCTTGACCTTGGTCTTATCACTTCCGGCTTTGTTCCTGGCCGGAAGCTACCCTCTCACCAAGCGTTTTTTTCCCTTGCCTCAAGCTTACCTTGGCATTGCGTTTGGTTTTGGCATCCCGATGGCCTGGGCAGCACAAACCGGCCATGTCCCCGTTCAAGCGTGGTGGCTGATGGCCGCCAACCTGTTCTGGACCCTCGCCTATGACACCGAATACGCCATGGTAGATCGCGACGATGACCGCCATCTGGGCATCCATTCCAGTGCGCTGCTGTTGGGGTCATGGGACGTGCGCGGCGTTATGATCTGTTACGGGACAAGCCTAGCCCTGCTGGCCCATGTCGGCCTCCTGGCTCACCTGCACCCCGTGTACTTCGCTTCCCTTGCCCTTGCGGCCGGGATAGCAGGCTACCACCTTTGGTTGATCCGCAACCGCGAGCGCCAAGCGTGCTTCCACGCTTTCCTCCACAACAACTGGTTCGGAGCCAGCATTTTTGCGGGCCTCGTTCTGACGTTGAACGGAACGCCGTGAACATCTGCGCCCAGCATGGCGCTGATACGCTTTGGGTCAGAAACCGTAACGCAATCCCAGCGACAGTAGATCGATATTGGCGTTGCCATTGATGCGATTGTAGTTCAGCTGGTAGTGATCCCAGCCTCCATTGAACTGCAAACTGTGCGTCAATGAGTAATGCATGCCCAGACCCGTCATGGTGTAGGGGATGGCATCGTACAACCCAAGAGACGAAGAGGGAGAAGCGCCCTGCAAATTGAGCCCTTCATTACGAATGCTCGCCAGGCTTCCACTCAACGCCCAGCGATTGCCCAGGGGAATGGTTCCCGTGCTGCCCAGAACCAGGCTCCGTGACAATCCTTGGGTATCGCTGCCCCCAAGTCCCTGGCTTCGCAAATGGCTGGACAATGCGCTGCCTTCCGGGGCCAATTCGGTATCCCACTGGATCGTATAGGGCGCAGCGCTGATACCCGTGAACCAACCTGCGGTATCCTGAGCCACGACAGGCCACGCCACCACCAAGAGCCACGCTCCTTTGATCAGGTTTTTCATCGTTCAGCCTCCTGCCACAGACCGGGATACTCGACATAACGCACGGAAATCCCACGCTTGATATGCTAGGAGCATTTCCCGCTACCGCGCAACTTATTCCGCAAGCCGTGACCCAGGCTGTGGCATTTTGGACTCACTCGAAATCCATCGCAGCAGGGCACGTTCCACAGCTCCTGCCCGTTCCGCATGTGCGCCATTGACCAGCAACGCCAGCACGACCTCATGCCCTTCCGCATCGCGTCCATAGCCCGCAACCCCCTTAACCCCATTCAGCGTGCCACTCTTGAGACGGAACCTCTTGCCTCGAAGTTCCTCAAGCCCCTGCTTCACCGTCCCCTCGATACCCGCCTCAGGCAAAGTCACGGCAAATTCCCGGCCGTAGCGGCTGTTCTCCTGCATCCACTTGAGCCATCGAACCAAACTGTCGACCGAAATGCTTGACCGGCGCGACAACCCGGCCCCATTGTCCAGCACCAACTCCGGAAAATCGAGACCTCTCTGGCGCAACATGGCGCGCACCACGCACTGGCTGTCGCAGGAAGAACTGCCAGCCGTCGCAACCGCGGAGTCCTGAACCAGATCACGCAGCAACATACGCGCCATCACATTGTTGCTGTTGCGGTTCATGTCCATGAGAATCTCCTCCAGGGGACGGGATTCGGTCAACGCGACTTCAGTCCAGGCAGCGTCCGCCGACGCACTGTGCACCCCCCCTTCCCAATCCCCTCCCAGTTCATGCCACAGCGTCTCAAAGGTCGCAGCCAAGTAACCTTCATTGGTCAACAATGACAAACCCCAAACGTGAGGTCCGCAAGCCTGAGATACCGTACCCGCCCATTCCACCACCAAACCACGATCCAGTTCTGCAGAAGGCCGGGACGCAAGAATCTGCGAAGCGCCAGATGCATGAATCCGATAATGCAAATCCTCGCGCCATAACGACGGGCAAGGGCCAGCTCGGGTCACCACATGGTTCACCCATTGCTGACGCGGAAAGGGGAAATCACTCCAGATTTCAACAGGATCCCCACCCTGTTTCCCTGGCCTAACCCACAACCATTGAGTTTGCTGGTCCACCTGTAAAAACGTCGGAATCACGTTATAGGCACGAAAACCTTGCCCATCAAAGGCATCGGTCACCCCCTCCGACTGTGCGCCATCGAGCAGCAAATCCGCGACGTGCGTCATTCCCTGCTGATACACCTGACGCCATAGCCCTTCCCAGCGGGCCAGCGTCAGATCAGGATCACCGGATCCGACAACAGCCAACGTCACGGCTTTTCCCTCAACGGGCGAACGACGCACCACCGTTTGCCAGGTTCTGGCCGGACCCCACTGTTCCAGGGCCAACCCCGTCGTGAGCAATTTCATGACCGATGCGGGGTTGCGTGGCACCCGCGAACGCCAGGTCAAACGGGGATACTCCTCTCCGACCCCCCACACCTCGAAAGAAACATCGTTCTGTTCGATGCCTGCAGCTCGCAAAGCACCACTCACCGAAGCAGGCAAATTGTCTGCTGCCCTGACAGCAAACGTTGCCAGCATCCCACCCAACAAAATCAAACCCGCAGCGCCATAATTTCGACATGTTTTTTTGCGATGCTGAACAAACTCGGCAAAAACAGAAGCTTTTCCGTTTCGTTTGCCCCTTGAAATTCTCATGAGTCGCCCTTACACTGTTAGCACTCGCACTCCACGAGTGCTAAGTTTTTTCCCGAAACACCCAACAGGAGCCTCGTATGAAAATTCGCCCCTTGCATGACCGCATCATTGTCAAACGCCTTGAAGAAGAGCGCAAGACCGCTTCCGGTATCGTCATCCCCGATGCAGCCGCCGAAAAACCCGATCAGGGTGAAGTGCTGGCCGTAGGCAAAGGCAAACTGCTCGAAGATGGCAGCGTGCGCGCACTGGAAGTCAAGGTTGGCGACCGCATACTGTTCGGAAAATATTCCGGACAAAGCGTCAAGGTCAATGGCGAAGAGTTGCTCGTCATGCGCGAAGAAGACGTCATGGGCGTCGTCGAAGCCTAACTTTTTTCCGGGTCTATGGTCACCGTTCACCCCGTGCACTGACCCGGCTCTCAATTCCTCAGGAGCAAACACATGGCAGCTAAAGAAGTCCGTTTTCATGACAGCGCACGATCCAAGATGATCGTGGGTATCAACATCCTGGCCGATGCCGTCAAGGTAACCCTTGGCCCCAAAGGTCGCAACGTAGTACTCGAGCGCTCTTTCGGCGCCCCCACCATCACCAAGGATGGGGTTTCCGTCGCCAAGGAAATCGAACTGAAGGACAAGTTTGAAAACATGGGCGCCCAGATGGTCAAGGAAGTCGCTTCCAAGACCTCCGATGTCGCGGGCGATGGCACCACCACCGCAACCGTGCTGGCCCAAGCCATTGTCAAGGAAGGCATGAAGTTCGTGGCTGCCGGTATGAATCCCATGGATCTCAAGCGCGGCATCGACAAGGCGGTAACCGGCATGGTTGAAGAGTTGAAGAAACTGTCCAAGCCCTGCACAACGAATACCGAAATCGCCCAGGTGGGTTCCATCTCCGCCAACTCCGACAGTTCCATCGGCGAAATCATTTCGCAAGCCATGGACAAGGTTGGCAAAGAGGGGGTCATCACCGTTGAAGACGGTTCGGGACTGGAAAACGAACTCGAAGTCGTCGAAGGGATGCAATTCGACCGCGGTTACCTGTCGCCCTACTTCATCAACAACCAAGATCGCCAGATCGCCCTGCTGGATGATCCTTTCGTGTTGCTGCACGACAAGAAAATCTCCAACATCCGTGACTTGCTGCCCGTACTGGAGCAAGTCGCCAAAGCCGGTCGTCCTCTGCTGATCATCGCTGAAGACGTGGAAGGCGAAGCCCTTGCCACCCTGGTGGTCAACAACATCCGCGGTATCCTCAAGACCACCGCAGTCAAGGCACCTGGCTTCGGCGATCGTCGCAAGGCCATGCTCGAAGACATCGCAATTCTGACGGGCGGTACCGTCATCGCCGAAGAAGTCGGCCTAACCCTGGAAAAGGTCACCCTGAACGAACTGGGCCGCGCCAAGCGCATCGAAGTGGGCAAGGAAGAAACCACTATCATCGATGGTGCCGGCAACGAAGACACCATCAAAGGTCGTGTTGCCCAGATCCGCAAGCAAATCGAGGAAGCCACCAGCGACTACGACCGTGAAAAATTGCAGGAACGTGTTGCCAAGCTGGCCGGCGGTGTAGCCGTCATCAAGGTTGGTGCTGCCACCGAAGTGGAAATGAAGGAGAAGAAGGCTCGCGTTGAAGATGCCTTGCACGCTACACGCGCCGCCGTGGAAGAAGGGATCGTGCCAGGGGGCGGCGTGGCCCTGCTCCGCGCCCGTGCAACCCTGAGCGCCCTGAAAGGGGACAATGCCGATCAGGATGCCGGCATCAAGATCGTTGAACGCGCCATTGAAGAACCCCTGCGCCAAATCGTGGCCAACTGCGGCGACGAACCCTCCGTCGTGGTCAACAAGGTCCTCGAAGGCAAAGGCAACTACGGCTACAATGCCCAGTCCGGTGAATACGGTGACCTCGTTGCCATGGGTGTGGTCGATCCCACCAAGGTGACACGTTCTGCTCTGCAAAACGCAGCCAGCATCGCCGGTTTGATGCTGACCACGGATTGCATGGTTGCCGAATTGCCCAAGGAAGAACCTCCTATGCCTGCCGGTGGCATGGGCGGCATGGGCGGCATGGACATGTAATCACGTTATGAGGGCCGCCTTGGCGGCACGAAGGTAACGTCCAACCCCCGCCAGGAACATCTCGGCGGGGGTTTCTTCATTCTAACGGCCCGCCCGTGACTTCCCTTATAATCACGTCTGACCCATCGATGAGAATCCCATGACCCATCCCAATCCCGTACCCAAGACTTGGTCCGGTCGCTTCAGCGTACCGGTTGCCGATGCCGTCATGGAATACACCGCTTCCGTATCGTTCGATCAGCGCCTGGCGCTGCACGATATCCGTGGTTCTCTGGCCCACGCACGCATGCTCTCTGAAATCGGCATCCTGTCGGCGGAAGATTTTGTTGCCATCGAACAAGGCCTTGGCGAGATTGCCGATGAAATTCGTCAAGAACGTTTTGTCTGGCATTTGCACGATGAAGATGTGCATCTGAACATCGAAAAACGCCTTACCGAGCGCATTGGTGATGCGGGCAAGCGACTGCATACCGGTCGCTCGCGCAACGATCAGGTAGCCACCGACATACGGCTTTACTTGCGCGATGCTATCGACGACTCAAGACGACAGCTGCGCGCTTTGCAGGCAGCCATGCTCACCCTGGCCGAAAAACATGTGGAAACCGTCATGCCGGGCTTCACCCATTTGCAGGTGGCCCAGCCCGTTTCTTTCGCCCACCATCTGATGGCCTATGTCGAAATGCTGTCCCGCGATTACCAGCGTTTGGCGGACTGTCGTCGCCGTGTCAACCGCTTGCCTCTCGGAGCTGCGGCCTTGGCAGGCACCAGCTATCCTCTGAAGCGCGAGCGGGTGGCTCAACTTCTGGCGTTTGAAGGTCTTTGCGACAACTCGCTGGATGCTGTATCCGACCGTGACTTCGCCATCGAGTTCTGCGCTGCCGCCGCACTGGTCATGACCCATTTGTCGCGTCTTTCCGAAGAGCTGATCCTCTGGATGAGCCCACGCTTCAATTTTGTGCGTATTGGTGATGCTTTCTGCACCGGGTCCTCCATCATGCCCCAAAAACGCAATCCAGACGTTCCAGAACTGGTGCGCGGCAAAACTGGCCGCGTCACCGGCCATTTGGTCGCGCTCTTGACCCTCATGAAAGGTCAACCGCTGGCGTATAACAAAGATAACCAGGAAGATAAGGAACCCTTGTTCGACACGGTAGATACCCTGTCGCGTACCCTGCGTCTTTACACCGACATGATGGGAGACATCACGGTCAATGCCGATGCTATGCGCCGCGCTGCACTGGAAGGTTTTGCCACAGCGACGGACCTCGCCGACTATCTGGTAAAGAAGGGCATTCCTTTTCGTGATGCCCATGAAATCGTGGCCCGTGCCGTGCGACATGCCGAGGAGCAAGGCTGCGATCTGGCCGATCTGTCCCTGGAAGTACTGCAATCTTTCTCGTCGCGGATTGAGGGCGACATCCACGCAGTACTCACCCTGGAAGGTTCCATGGCAAGTCGTGACATCCCCGGGGGCACAGCTCCTGCCCGAATACGGGCTGCAATTGCCGCCAAGCGACAGGACATGGCCTGTGACGACTAAGCGCCTGACCTTTCTGATGCTGATCGGCATGATGCTATCGGGCTGCGGCCTCAAGGGTGTTCTGTACCTCCCACCCGCCAGCAAGCCTCCCGCCGCCAATCCAGGTCCCTCAACACCATCACCCCCAGCACCTTCCCCTACTGGATCTGGAACCCCATGAGCGATGCCTTGATTTCGTTTGGACTGCAGCGTTCGACGCTGCCGGTTGATCTGCTGCTGGAAAACGGGTCTCTGACCGAGATTGCCGAGCGCTTTGGCACCCCATGCTACGTTTATTCGCAACGCGCCATCCTAACAGCCCTGACGCTATACCAGGATGCTTTTTCCTCCATGCCTTCGCTCATCTGTTATGCGGTCAAAGCCAATCCGAACCTAGCCATCCTGCGACTTCTGGCAAGCCACGGGGCCGGTTTCGATATCGTGTCCGGAGGAGAACTGCAACGCGTGCTCGCAGCAGGAGGCAATCCTGG
>JAJYQG010000106.1 GCA_021794775.1 Pseudomonadota bacterium | reverse complement strand
GATGGAGGGCTCATCCAGAACATACATGACTCCCGTGAGTCCAGAGCCTATCTGGGATGCCAAACGTATGCGCTGGGCTTCACCGCCTGAAAGGGTTTCTGCCGAGCGGTCAAGCTGCAGATAATCAAGGCCAACATTGTTGAGAAATTGTAGACGCGCACTGATTTCCTTGAGAATCTTGTCGGCGATGGCCTGCTTGTGACCATCGAGGGTCATGGTTCGGAAAATGGATTCAGCTTCTTTCAATGGCAGGCGGTTGAGTTCGTGCATGCGATAGCCGGCCACACGAACATGCCGCGCTTCGCGGCGCAAACGGGCGCCATCACAATCAGGGCAGATGCGTTGAGCACGCAACCGGCTCAGTTCTTCGCGGATCAGGCTGGAATCGGTTTCCCGGTAGCGCCGTTCGAGGTTGGGGATGATGCCTTCAAAGGTTGCTTCGCGCGCGTTGCCATGACTACGGCCACCGAGGGCGTGAAAGTGAATTTTGTGTTTTCCTGATCCGTAAAGAATGGCTTGACGAACTTCTTCGGAGAGCGTCTCAAAAGGCGCATGGAGATCGAAAGCGTAATGTTCGGCCAAGTCGCGCAACATTTGAAAGTAAAATTGGTTGCGTTGGTCCCAACTTTTGATGGCTCCGGAAGCCAGGCTCAAGTTGGGGAAAGCGACGACGCGGTTGGGGTCGAAAAAACTGATTTGCCCCAGACCATCACAACGTGGGCAAGCGCCCATCGGATTGTTGAAAGAAAACAGACGCGGTTCAAGTTCGGCCAGTCCCGTATGGCATATGGGGCAGGCAAAGCGCGACGAAAAGGTAAGGGTTAGCGGTTCGTCGATGCCGCAGACAAGGACACGGCCTTCTGCCTGTCGCAGGGCTGTTTCGAAGGATTCTGCGAGGCGTTGACGTGCATCGGGTTTGACTTTCAGTCGATCGACCACAATTTCCAGGGTATGTTTGCGCGTTTTCGCCAGAGTCGGGATGGCATCGATATCCCGGACTTCTCCGTCGATGCGCAGCCGCACAAACCCTTGGGCGCGCAGTTCATCGATCAATTCGGTTTGCTGCCCCTTCCGTTCGGTCACCAGCGGAGCAAGAATCATGATTCGTGTATCCGCAGGTAAAGCCAGAACAGCATCGACCATTTGGGAGACTGTCTGGGCGGACAGGGGAAGATCATGCTCGGGACAGTGAGGTTCTCCTGCCCTGGCAAACAGCAAACGCAGGTAGTCGTGAATTTCTGTCACGGTGCCCACGGTGGAACGGGGATTATGGCTGGTGGCTTTCTGTTCGATGGCGATGGCGGGCGATAGCCCTTCAATCAGGTCCACATCGGGCTTTTCCATCATTTGCAAGAATTGGCGAGCATAGGCCGAAAGCGACTCGACATAACGGCGTTGACCTTCGGCATAAAGGGTATCGAAGGCCAGCGAAGATTTTCCGGAACCCGAGAGGCCTGTGATGACGACCAGGCTATGTCTCGGAAGGTCAAGATCGATGTTCTTGAGGTTGTGGGTGCGAGCACCGCGGATACGCAGCAGGTCTTGGGTCACGGGGAAGGCAATTCTGAATAAGGGGGCTTAACCTGATAATATACGCCAAACCACCACATTTTTCAGATCGGTTACCCATGAGAAAGCGTTCTAGTATGACACCCATGGAAAGGCGGGCGAGCCTTAGTCTGGCCAGCATTTTTGGATTGCGCATGTTGGGCATGTTCATTATTTTGCCTGTGTTCACGCTGTACGCTTCGACACAGTTGGCGGGGGGAGAGGATAAGACTTGGGTTGGGTTGGCCTTGGGTGCGTATGGCTTGACTCAAGCTCTGCTGCAGATCCCGCTTGGTTGGTTGTCGGATCGCATTGGGCGCAAGCCTGTCATCATTGGGGGGTTATTGGTGTTCGCCATTGGCAGTTTTGTCGCAGCCCAGGCCCATACCATCGAGGGGGTGGTGGTGGGACGGGCCATCCAGGGAGCAGGAGCCATTGCAGCGGCATTGATTGCCATGGTGGGTGATCTGACGCGCGAGGAAAACCGCACATCGGCGATGGCGATGATCGGTGTTACCATTGGGTTGACCTTCACGGCTTCCATGGCGTTATCGCCGCTGCTGTATCCTTTGATTGGTGTGCCAGGGTTGTTCGTACTGACCGGCATCCTGGCGTTGCTGGCCATCGGCGTTGCTCATTGGATTGTCCCCACGCCTGTGGCTACCCAGATCATCGATCGCGTATCCTTTGCGAGCGTGCTAGGGCATAAGGAACTGCTGCGCCTCAACCTCGGTATTTTCGTACTCCACAGTTCGCTCATGGCTACTTTTGTGGTGGTGCCCGCAGCCTTGATGCATGCGGGTCTTGCTCAGCCGGATCATTGGAAGCTCTATCTGCCGGTGATGATAGCCTCTTTCATTTTGATGGTCCCGCCGGTGGCTTTTGCCCATGGGAAATGGCGCAAGCAGGTGTTTCTTGGGGCTGTGGTGGTGGTGCTGTCGGCTCAAATTTTGATGCGTTTCTCCCTGGGCAGCGTAGGGGGCATTGCGCTGGCGCTGACTGTGTTTTTCGTGGGATTCAATGTCCTTGAGGCCAGTTTGCCTTCGTTGGTGACATTGGTGGCTCCTCCACAGGCCAAAGGAACGGCCAGTGGGGTTTACAGCACGGTTCAGTTTCTGGGAACGTTCAGTGGCGCAACGATGGCAGGGTATCTTTCTCAGCATGTGGGGGCTTCAGCCGTATCGCTGATGACCCTGGGCCTTACCCTTCTCTGGCTGGGGGTGGCTTGGTCCATGAACGTAAAGAAGCCAGGGGATAACTAATGTGGGGGAATGGGTATTATGGCATCGGTCAATAAGGTAATTCTGGTAGGCAATCTCGGCAAGGACCCCGATGTGCGGTATATGCCGGATGGTGCTGCCATGGCCAACATCAGTCTGGCAACCACGGACACCTGGAAAGACAAGTCAGGCGCAAAGCAGGAAAAAACCGAATGGCATCGCGTGTCTTTTTTTGGGAAAACGGCAGAAATCGTTGGGCAATACCTGAAAAAGGGTAGCCAGGTGTATGTTGAAGGCCGTTTGCAGACGCGCAAATGGCAAGATAAAGAAACCGGCCAGGATCGCTACACCACGGAGATTGTCGCCGATCGCATGCAAATGTTGGGTGGTCGTGGCGGTGGCGCTGACGTTGATTTTCCGTCTGATGGGGGAGGGGAAGCTGGGGGTCTTGGTGGATCATCCCGTCAGCCCGCTCGTTCTTCTTCGGGGTCTTCCATGGACAGTTTCGCCGACGATGTGCCGTTTTGAGACATACCTGCGATGGCAAGTGTGAAGTAAGATTCAAGAGCCCTGTTTTTACAGGGTTCTTTTAGGTTTTTCGATGTGTTGGCGGGTGGGTTGCCTTATCCTAAGGCAAGAAAACCGCACGAGCCTGCTCCAGGGCTTGTTCGTAGGCTTCTCGGCGATAGTCCCAAAGCGCATCTTCAGGTGGGGCGGCCATGATCATGGTGGCATTGGCCTCGAAAAGCAGGACATGACCGTCACGATCCAGCGCAAAGTCCATGCCGCCATAGTCCAGCCCCAGACGTTCCTGTACCTGGTTCAAAGCGTGGAGGGCCGGAGCGGGAAGAACGTCGGTGAAATGCTCCAGGAAACGCGCTTCTTCCTCACGATGGGCGGGCTGCTTCGCCATGTCGGCACTGAAATAATGTACCTTCCATTGTGGTGAAATGGCGAGATGCAGTGGGCAGAGCAGGCCGCCCAATGACATCAGTCGATATTTGCGATGAAAACCGTCGGCATCCTGGGAGGGCAACCACTCGATGACCAGCAGATGGGTGCCGGGCAGTCGGGCCAGGGTAGGGGCCAGATCGTCGGGGTGGTTCACCTTGTCAAAAAATTGACCGCCGTGGAAGCCGCCGGATCGCAGCAGCAGCGGGAAGCTCCAGCCTTGTTCGGACATCCAGACACGGAGCCGGGCGGCTTCCTCAGCGGGATTGTCATGCTGGCGTGGATAAGCTTCGCAGCGTGCCAGACGCAGGCCGGAAATACCTTGAAGATGCTGGGGAAGTGCGGTGCGGGCGGTGGCTGCGACGCGCCATGGGTCGTTGCGTCGCGATCCTGAGTCGGGCCAGTAATGCTGTGCCCGTTTGAGTGCAAGAGGAGAGCGGTCAGGGTCTCCCACAGCGTTGAACAACAGATCGCAGGAAGGCAGGCGTTCATGGTCCGGGAAGTATTCCAGGGCAATGGCGCGGACATGGGTGTTGTGACGATCAACGAGGTTCTGCCAAGGCACATTGCCTTCATGGGCGCTGGCCAGAACCAGCATTTGGTGCTGTGCGTGACGGGAACCCGGAAAGAAAAAGGTTGGTTGTCCTTGCCAGGCCAGATCGCGGTGCGGTGCTGCAGCCTCATCTTGTCCCAGGCGGGTGAGTGCCGTGGCCAGTCCACGGTGGGCTTCGCGGTGCAAAGGTTCTTGCGTCAGCAAGCGTTGAAACAGATCGGCCGCTTCGCCGTTCTCTTGCTGCCGCAGCGCGACTTGAGCCAGATTGAGCTGTGCTGCAGGATGATCGATCTGTATCGCCAAAGCAGCCTGAAAAGCTGTTCGTGCAGCGGCAGGATGGGATGATTCGAGCAGATTTACGCCCAGGTTGATCCAGGCGCCAATGAGTCCCGGGTCCAGCGTCAAAGCAGCCAGCCATTGATCTCGAGCTTCTTGTGGTGTGGCATGCTGGGCCAGAAAGTTGCCCCAGTTGAAGCGCAGTTCTGCGCTCAGCGGGGCGAGAGACAGAGCCCTTTCATAAGATGCACGAGCCGTTTCGAGGTGGCCCAGCTTTTCTTCTGTGAAAGCCAGGTTGGCCAATACCAACGGATGATCCTGGAATTCGATGCCGGCCAATACGGTTCGAGCCTCGTCCCAAGCACCGAGCCGAAGTTGATTCAGCGCTTGGGACAAGCGCGCCTGATCCGCTTCGGCCAGGTTTTCCATTGAGCTCAGCGTACCTTGATGTGCAGTTCGCGCAGTTGTTTCTCGTCCACGGTGCTGGGTGCCTGGGTGAGGAGACATTGCGCCCGTTGGGTTTTGGGGAAAGCGATGACGTCGCGAATCTGATCGGCCCCCGTCATCATGGCAACCAGCCGGTCAAATCCAAAGGCGATGCCGCCGTGAGGTGGCGCACCGTACTGGAGCGCATCGAGAAGAAAGCCGAATTTGACTTGAGCTTCTTCCGATTCGATGTTGAGCGCTTGAAAAACTTTCGATTGTATCTCGGCACGGTGGATGCGAACCGAACCTCCGCCGATTTCCCAACCGTTCAAAACGATGTCATAGGCCTTGGCAAGGGCGCGCGCAGGATCACTGTCCAGTAGATCTTCATGACCATCCTGCGGGGCGGTGAAGGGGTGATGCAGGGCTACCCAGCGATGGCTTTCGTCGTCGTATTCAAACATGGGGAAATCAACGACCCACAGAGGTTTCCAGCCGCCGCTGGAGAAACCGCGTTCATGACCAATTTTGACGCGCAGTGCACCCAGCGCAGCGTTCACGATTTTGGCGCGATCGGCGCCGAAGAAAATCAGATCGCCGTTTTCTGCACCGGTGCGTTCAAGAAGGGTGTTCAGCGTGGTTTCATCCAGGAACTTGACGATGGGCGACTGAAGTCCTTGTTCATTGGCCTGTTGACGGTCGTTGACCTTGATGTAGGCCAAACCCTTGGCACCGAAAATGGCGACGTAGGTGGTGTAGTCGTCGATTTCTTTTCGGGTCAGCGTGGCGCCACCCGGGATGCGTAGGGCGGCTACCCGTCCATCGGTCAGATCGGCTGCAGCGCGGAATACCTTGAATTCGGCTTGGCGCATGACATCGGTCAGTTCGGTCAGTTCAAGGGGGATGCGCAAGTCGGGTTTGTCCGATCCGTAACGGGCCATGGCATCTGCCCAGCTCATGCGCGGGAAAGGGTCGCCGAGATCAACCTGGATGGCGGTCTGGAACAGATGGCGGGTCAAACCTTCCATCAGATGCATGATTTCGTCGGCACCGAGAAACGAGGTTTCGATATCAATCTGGGTGAATTCGGGCTGTCGGTCGGCGCGCAGATCTTCGTCACGGAAGCATTTGGTGATTTGGTAGTAGCGGTCGAAGCCAGACACCATCAGCAGTTGTTTGAACAGTTGAGGCGATTGGGGCAAGGCGTAGAATTCACCGTGGTGGACGCGGCTGGGTACCAGGTAATCGCGCGCGCCTTCGGGTGTGGATTTGGTGAGCATGGGGGTTTCGATGTCGATGAAACCCCGTTCGTCGAGGTAGCGGCGCACGGCCATGGCCGCTTGATAGCGCAGGCGGAAATGCTTTTGCATCACCGGGCGGCGCAAGTCGAGGTAACGGTGTTCAAGACGGACTTGTTCCGACAGATTATCGTCATCCAGCATGAAAGGCGGGGTGAGCGAAGGATTGAGGATGGTCAGTTGTTGTGCCACGACTTCCACCTCTCCACTGGGGAGATTGGGGTTGTGGGTGCCCTCCGGGCGCAACCGCACCAAACCGGTAACTTGCAGGACATACTCGTTGCGAATTTCCTCGGCGATGGAGAAAACGGAGGCGGGGTCAGGATTGGCCACGATTTGAACCAGACCTTCGCGGTCACGCAGGTCAATGAAAATGACCCCGCCATGATCACGGCGACGATGGGCCCAGCCATAAAGGGTCACGGTTTGGTTCAGGTAATGTCGATCGATTAGGCCGCAGTATTGGGTGCGCATAAAAACAAAACTCGAAAAAATGAAGAAGGACTCGAAAATTAAGGTCAGGATAGTTTTGGGCGAGGTTCAACGACACCCATGGAAATGATGTGCTTCAAGGCATCGTCGACGGATATGTCCAGTTCGACGACGTCCCGACAGGGAACCATAAGAAAGAACCCTGACGTGGGATTGGGCGTGGTGGGCACGTATACGTTGAGATGGGGTTCGCCCAGGTGACCCGCAATGGCGCCTTGCGGGATGCCGGTCTGGAAAGCGACCGTCCAGCTGTCACGGTGGGGGTAGCGGATGAGGAGAACCTTGCGAAAAGCTTGCCCCGAACTCGAAAAGAGCGTGTCGCTGACTTGTTTGACGCTGCTGTAGATGCTGTTGACGACGGGAATCTTTTCCAGCAATTGCTCTCCGAAGCGAAGCAGGCGGCGGCCAAAGAAGTTGGCAGCCACCATCCCCGTCAGCAGGACGATGACGAGCGTCAACACCACGCCTAGCCCGGGGATATGCAGGCCAAACAAGGCCTCGGGACGCAGGTTGGGGGGCAGCAAGAAGAGCGTTTGGTCAAGGGTGGTGACGATCAGCCGAAGAACCCAAACGGTGATAACCAGCGGGATCAGCACAACGATCCCGGTAAGAAGGTAGCGTTTCATCCGCAGGCGGGGCAGGAGCCTGTGGTGGCACAGGGAGGGGTGGCGGGTTCGCTGGGCGCGGCGGCAGGCTTTGCGCAGCCTCCTTTGAAATCGGTGGCGTACCAGCCGCTACCCTTGAGCTGGAAGCCGCCGGCTGACAGTTTTTTGGCCAGGGTGGCTTGGCCGCACGCCGGGCAATCGGTGGGCTTGGGGTCGGAAATCTTTTGCAAGACCTCCATTTCCTTGCCACAATGGGTGCAACGAAATTCATAGATGGGCATGGTGTAAACTCCTGGATTTCATGGCGTTGATGATACCACAGCCCCTGCCTCCAAGGGACTGGGGGGACGAGCCGAAACTGGGGGTCAAGAGCGAAAAAATCAAGTGGATGAGATGCTGTGCGGGAACTTCGATGGTAGGCGCGTTTCTGAATGGATTCGGGCGCAGAAAAACATGAGGGAGATAGGGGAATGAAGCACATGCGTGGATGGAAAGGATGGCTGTTGGGGGCGGGGATCTGTATCAGCCAGGCCACTTGGGCGGCTTCAGGGGTGACCGAAGTGCGGAGTATGGATGGTGTGACGGAATACCGTTTGGCCAATGGGTTGCAGGTTTTGTTGGCGCCTGATGCCAGTAAACCCACGGCTACGGTCAACGTCACATACCGCGTGGGTTCGCGCATGGAGGGCTACGGCGAGACCGGCATGGCCCATTTGCTCGAGCATCTGATGTTCAAGGGGACTCCCCATCACCCCGACATCATGAATGGATTGACGCAACATGGAATGCGCCCCAATGGGACGACCTGGTTTGACAGAACCAATTACTTCGAGTCTTTCCCGGCCTCGGAGGGAAATCTGGACTGGGCGTTGAACATGGAAGCGGATCGCATGACCCACTCCAATGTATCGCGCAAGGATCTGGACAGCGAAATGACCGTGGTGCGCAATGAAATGGAACGTGGCGAAAACGATCCGGCCAGTGTGCTTATGGATGAAGTGATGGCAACGGCTTTTCAGTGGCACAACTACGGCAAGTCCACCATCGGGGCGCGCAGTGATGTGGAAAACGTCAGCATCCCCCATCTGCGCGCTTTCTATCAGCGGTATTATCAACCCGATAACGCCACCGTGGTGGTTGCAGGAAGCTTTGATCCGGTGCGTGCGCTCAAAGCCATTGAGGCCAGTTTCGGCAAAATTCCACGGCCTGCGCGCGTGCTGGAACCAACCTATACCCTTGACCCTGTCCAGGAAGGAGAGCGCCAGGTGATTCTGCGCCGTGTCGGCGAGGTTCAGTATGTGGAAGCGGTTTACCATACGGTTGCTGCGGCGAGTCCTGACAGCGAAGCCTTTGAGGTGCTGGCCCAGATTCTTGGGGATACTCCAACGGGTCGCTTGCATAAAGCGTTGGTGGAATCGGGCTTGGCGACCAGTGTGGGTGCTGATTATTACAACCTGGATGAGCCGGGTGTGCTTTTTCTGCAAGCTGAGTTGCGCAAGGATCAGGATATCGATAAAGCCCGGAAAGCTTTTTTGGCAACCGTGGAGGACATGGGGGAGCACCCGGTCACCAAGACTGAGGTGGATCGCGCACGGGCCAATCTGGCCAACGAATTCGATACCATTTTCAACGATCCGGAGCATTTCGGCATTGCCCTGTCGACAGCCATTGCCAATGGCGATTGGCGCTTGTTCTTTCTTGACCGCGAGCGTTTGTCCCACGTGACCGTGGAGGATGTGCAGCGAGTAGCGACAACCTATCTGTTGCCGACCAATCGCACGCTCGGCCTCTTCATCCCCACGACAGCACCGCAACGTGCTCCTGCGCCACAAAGGGTGGATGCATCCGCCCAACTGAAGGGTTTTGGCGGTTATGGCGGGGTTGTGGCTGGCGAAGCGTTTGACGGTTCGCCTGCTAACTTGCAGCAGCGTACCCCCTGGATGACATTGCCCGATGGGTTGAATGTGGCGCTTTTGCCAAAGAAAACGCGAGGCGGGGTGGTGCATGCCCATCTCAATCTGCATTTTGGCAATGCCGAAAGCCTGAAGGGCAAAGAGCAGGTGGGCAATGCCGTGGCCGCCCTGCTCGATCGAGGGGCGGCGGGGATGTCGCGCAATGAAATACAGGATAAATTCACGGCTCTGCATGCTCAGGTGGCCTTTTCCGGGTCGGCGGCCGGGGTCAGCGTGATGATTGAAACGCTGCGGGATCAGTTGCCGGCAACC
>JAJYQG010000162.1 GCA_021794775.1 Pseudomonadota bacterium | reverse complement strand
GGGCCCCCGAGGGTCACCGTGGGCTTGGCCGTATGATCCACGGCGCCCGGTGTTAGGGAGTTGCCGTGGTATACTCCACGGCTGCGAGGGGTCAATTGAAGCTGGCTGATAAGCCGGCTGTCTTCATGGGGCAGCTGGCAGATGGTCATTACAAGCGGAACGGTATCAACGACGTCGTTTGAGACGCGGAAGGTCATCGATCATGCCTTCGGTCGGTGCGGTCTCGCACCCCAGCAGATCACGCCTGAGTATATCGACATTGCGACAGACCTCCTGTTCGCATTTCTGTCAACGTTGGTCAACAAAGGATTGGCTCTTTGGGCAACCCAGAAAGTCATTCTTCCGCTATACCAGAACCAGCAATCAGTGGTTGCGCCGTTGGGGACAGTGGATGTCCTCGACTGCAACTTGCGTACCCTCACTACTCTGACGGGAACGGCCAGCGCTTCATCCGGCATTGCAGCGAACGCCTTCGATCAGACTCTGACTGACGCCTGTACGCAGACGGCCCCGGGTGGTTATCTGCAGTTGCAATTCGCTTCTCCCACAATTCCTACGACTTTCGGGATCATGCCGAATGTCACGGGAACCTGGGATATCTCAATCCAGACCTCGATAGATGGGGTTACTTGGATTACAATCTGGTCCAACTCACAGTTCAACGCTGAACAGGGAGTTTGGTTCTGGGTTGATGTGGAGGGAATTCCTCTCACGGGAGTGAACTACGTTCGACTTCTGGCCGCATCGACCACAACTTTGAATGTCACTCAGTTTGCTATTCAAACAAACCCCGAGGAAATTCCTGTTGCGAAGTTGAATCGGGACGACTACGCCAATCTCCCTGACAAGTGGTTCCCGGGTCGCCCCGTGGTTTTCTGGTATGACAAGCAAGTTGACCAACCCATCCTGACGGTATGGCCAACCCCCCAATTGCAATTTTCTTTCGCGCAACTCGTCTGTTACATCCAGCAGTACGTTCAAGATGTGGGGTCCATGACTCAGCAATTGTGGATTCCTCAAAGATGGTTCCTGGCCATTTTGACGCAATTGGCTTATGACTTGGCATTGACGATCCCTGAAGTTGATTGGACGAATCCGCGCGTTCAAATGCTGTTGCCGGAATCACAAAAACTCTTGCGAGATGCCTGGGCTTCGGAAACCGATCAAAGCCCAACTTTTTGGCGTCCGCGAATTTGGCCTTATACGAGGTGAATTAGATGCAATCTCCATCCTACTGGCTTGATCCTCGGGGACGTTCCAGCTTCGGTATCGGAGTTTGTGGCCGCTGTGGAGCCAAATTGTTCTTGGACCAGTTGTTCTCAGACCCAAATTTCCCGGGGCTCATGGTATGCGCTGAGGATTGTGACGTTCTCGATCCTTATCGGTTGCCCGCTCGGCAGACTGAACAAATCAATCTCGATTTCGTACGTCCCGACTTCAACATCGATGTGACGCTCGCCGAAGCGCTAGAGGATATTACTCCCTATGTGCCGCCGGCTGATGCCGTTCCCTATCCGCCTGTCGGTCCCGGTTATCCCGACGGAGAATAAATTGGTGAATTCTTTGTTTGAAGTATTTGGGAACGCCATGAAAGAGATTGCAAAATTGCCGGTGTCTATTGTCGCTTACGTCGCTCTGATTGGGGTCATCATGATCGGAATGCTCTCATTCGGTGGCGTTCCTCTGATCTTCGGAGGATTCGCACGGGCCGACCGTGTGAACCGAATCGCGATTGAACTCAATCAGCACGTCGCCCAAATCGCTAAAGACGATAACAGTCATTGGGCCAACCAGACCGCGACTGCCCTTTTACGCATGGACCAAGACCGTTGTGGGTTGGCGTCAGGGCCACTACGCAATCTGTACGATCAACTCATTCAATCGAGACAAAACGAATACTACAATCTGACGGGGCAATATTATCCACTCCCAAGTTGCGGGGATCTATGAGTTCACAATTCAATCGTGCGGTAGCTTTCATCCTGAAGTGGGAATCAGGCTTGGTGGACGATCCACAAGATCCGGGGGGTCTTACGAACTTCGGAATCGCTTTGAATCGACACCCTGAACTCACGCGGGAGGATATCCTCAACATGACGCCGGCCCGTGCGGCGGAAATCTACCACGGGCCGGAGTATTGGGGGGCCATTCAGGGGGATCAATTGCCGCCTATCATTCAACTGCCAATGTTGGATGCATCAGTCGTCGAGGGACCTGAGACTGCCATTCGATGCCTCCAACGGGCCCTTGAGGTCACTGATGATGGGGTGTTAGGTCCCATTACTCTGAAACAAGCGACGGTAATGGCCGGCGATGGTTTGGTCCAGAACATCGGGGCCGAGCGCATCGTTCAGATGAGCAAGACGGGTAATTGGCCCCATGATCGACGTGGTTGGGCACGGCGCGTCATTGCGGCCTCAATCGGAGCACTTTCATGAAATTGACAAATCTTTTGACAATGGTGATCGGTCTGGTTCTTGCTGTTGCACTGACGGCTTGTTCCATCAAAGCACAAACCAGCTCTGATACTGCAACTTTCACATGGACAGCGCCAACGACTTTCACAGATGGCACCACGATCCCGACCAGTGATGTCATTACTTACGATATCTTCGTCGGAACCGCCGGCAAAGGCTCTGAACCCGGTGGCCCCACGGCTGCGGGACTTTCGGTTTTGACGTGGATCGGCAGCGGTTATGCCCCGGGCACCACGGTATGTGGAGTGGTCACTGCTATCGTAAATGGTGTCATGTCATCTCCGTCGAACGAAGCGTGCAAATCCTTTCCGGCCGTCCCGAACCCCCCTACTAACCTGGCGGTCAAATAATGAACGCTCTCAAAAACATGCTGGCCGACGCCACCGGCACTTATGAGATCGCCAAGGCATCGGGGGCACTCGTGGTGCTCACTTACATTGGGCTCGCAGTCTATGCGGTAGTCGTCAAAGGACAACCTTTCGATCCGCAAAGCTTCGGCATCGGTGCGGGGGCCGTGATTGCGGCCATGGGTGCAGCATTGAAGCTCACCCAGAAACCGAGTGCATCCCCGTGAGCATCATTGGAGGTCTTCTCGGATGGACGGGGATGCCTCAATGGGTTTTGGAACTCATCATGCTCGTTGGAGTTGCTGGCGCCGCCGTGGGGGCGTTCTGGATTTATCACCATCACGTCTATGTGGAAGGAATCCACGCGCAACAAGTAGCCGATCAGAAAGCGAGTGCCAAAGTGATCGCTCAGGCCGAAGCCAAAACAAAAGCGGCACTCGAAACTGCTCAGAAGGCACATGACGCTTATCTGCAAGAGGTATCCAATGAAGCCATTGCTGTTGCTCGCAATCCTTTGCCTGCTGTCCGGTTGTGCCTCAACTCATACGGTGGCCATTCCCGCGTGCCCCAAACGGGCACCGCTCACGCCGGAAATGAGAATTCCGGCACCCCCTTCGCAGGAATTTCGTCGTTGCCTGCGGGAAATCATCCGGTACGCACGCACGGAGGTCCCAATATCGCCGGGTTGCTCGAACTTCTTGCGGGGCGTGCCGACCAAGTGAGCGCTGAGTTGCGTGAATACCAAGCGAGGACTCAGCCGTGAAATGGTATCGATGGTCTTGGACGCGCGTTCTCGCCACGGCTGTTGATGTGATGTTCGCTACGGCAATCTGGCGCGAGTATGACATCACCATCAGTTCGCAATGCGGGCTCCAACTGCGCAAACCAGATCCGGCTTGGTGGGCACAATGGCTCGGATGGGTGTTGAATCATATCCAGAAGAACCATTGTGAGCTGGCCATCAAAGATGACATTCAACGGGCTGACGCCGCTTTATCCATCTTACGAGGAGAGCCATCATGAAACGGGGGTGGGGAACTTACATGATCGCTGAATTGACGATGATACTGGCCACCGCTTGCGGGTGGTTCATTCTGATTCCATTCTGTCTTTTCCAAGATTGGCAGATGTCTCCCATTCCCTCCATCAATGATGGCAAGCGCACCATTGATGAATGGAAATGGATGTGGCTCAACCGAATCTATGGCAATCCCGAAGATGGGGTCAGTGGTCAAATGGCTCTTGTGTGGATCAATGGCACGACTCGCGTACCGTACCGGCCGAACACATGGCCCCCGTTGCGAGCGTATCTGTGGAGTGCATGGCGCAACAGCGCCGACATGTTGAAGTACCGACTGGGATGGGTGACTCCATCCGGGCAACGAGGTCCATACATCAAAGGGACAATTCAACTTTTCAGCAAAACATTCAGTTACGAGTTGGGATATAAGTTGGAGAATTCAATATGGATGGTTCCAGTGTTCGGCTTCAAACTTGTATAGGAGAATTCAATGCTTTCCCTTGATCGGATATCTCAAATCAAGATGCTTCTGACGAGTGATCGATTCAAGCTTGGGGGTCATGAGGTGTTGGTCGTGGCGCAGATCATTCAAGATCTGCACAATGAGGAACAACGCTTGATCGCTGAGGCTCGCGTGAAGGAGATGCCTAAGCGCGTCACCCCGATGGTGGCGCCGGTTCCTGAGGCGTCTGGAGTGAGCTAAAATGCCCACGGCAATGACTTTCGATTCGTTGATGACGGTATTGCAAGGATACCTGGAACGTGGCACTCCTTTGGACGTGACTGTTTACCAGAACTTGCCATTCCTCATCAATACGGCCGAGCGAGCCATTGCCCGCGTCTTCAAGATCGAAGGCATGCTGGTATCGGTCACCTCGGCGTTGCAAGCTGGATTGGGAGTGTACGCAAAGCCGGATCGGTGGCGTCGTACCGTCTCAATGAGCTTTGGAACGACGAGTGTGGCCGATCCCACCCAACAGAATTACCGCAACTTCATCTATGCGAGATCGTTGGAGTATTGCCAAAAATACTGGCCCGATCAGTCGTTGACGGGACCGCCGCAATTCTATGCCGATTACGATTATTCACATTGGCTGCTGACGCCAACCCCGGATCTCGCATATCCTTGGTCGATCAACTACTATCAGTTGCCTCCATTGCTCGACAACGAGAATCAAACCAACTGGCTGACGTTGTTCTGCCCAAATCTGCTGCTGTACCGAGCCCTCTTGGAATGCACAGCGTTTCTCAAGAATGACGAACGAGTGCCCACTTGGACTCAGTACTACCAAGACGAGCTCAACGCGGTGAACAAAGAAGATCTCCAACGCGCCGCTGACCGTACCTTCAAGAGGAATGAAAGCTAATGAGCGGCTTCACAGACATCTTCACTGGCGATTCCATCCTGCCGTCATGGCCGGCTTACCTTGCATTGATGTTGACGGCCGACGTGCTGCTGGGATGGCCCACTGAGATCAATGCGGGCAATGGATACGTCGTTGCCGAAATTCTCGAGGTCAATGCTCAATCGGCCAATCTGTCCATTCAATTGTCACCGGCCACGGAGATTGGCGAAGGATATTCCTTCCTGGTGAACAATGTCGGCGGCAATACCGTCACCGTCCTTGACAATTTGGGGAACACTTTGGCTTCGGTGGCGTCCGGTACTGTCTGGCAACTGTATTGTGCCGACAATACCACCCAGCAAGGAACCTGGAGGGCTTTTCAATATGGGGCAGGCGTTTCGAATGCGAATGCAGCCGCTTTAGCTGGGTCGGGTCTCAAAGCGATTGCCTCCACTTTGAATGACCGGATCTTCGTCAATGCTCAAGTGGTCAATTACGCGCTTCAAGACACGGATCGTGCTTCGTTGATAGAGTGGACGGGAGCGGGGGGTGGGGCATTCACCTTACCAGCTCCGGCTACTGTTGGATCGGACTGGTTCTGTTACATCAAGAATGCCGGGGGCGCCTCGCTGGTCGTGACTCCAGCGGCTGGCTCGATCAACTCGGCTGCGTCTCAAACGTTCCAAGTCAACGATTCCGCCATCGTCGTTTCGGATGGGGCCAATTACTGGACGATTGGCTTTGGTCAATCTCTCAATTCCAGTTTCAATTTCGTCACTATTAGTCTGGCGGGTTTGTCTGGAACTTATACGCTGGCGGGTTCGAATCTCAACCGAATTTCTTATAAATTCATTGGGGCGTTGGCAGGCAATATCACTGTCGTCACGCCAGCTTCGGTCCAACAATACTGGATCGACAACGAAACGACCGGCGCCTACACGATGACCATTTCCAGCTCTGGAAGTGGTGGTGCGACAGTTGTTCTCCCCCAGTCGAGCCGGAATATCTTTTATTGCGATGGTTTGAACATCGTAGCAGCCGTTTCGGGTCAGGGAGTGATACCTACATTCCCTGATGGGGGCGCGGGGAACCCTTCAATCACTTTCACGTCAGACACGACGTTAGGTTTGTACAAGGCAGGAACTGATACCCTCGGGATCGCCAGCGCGGGGACATTACGTGGTACGGTCAATGCCACGGGGAATTGGGTATTGAGCAATGCTTCTACTGGAACCACCTTGACTCTGACGGGCGGTTTGAGCACCGATACCTTAGCGACCAGCGGGAATGCCACGGTCGGGGGCACGTTGGGAGTGACCGGAGCGGCCACGCTCGCAGGTACATTGGCTGTAACGGGGACCATTACGGGAGGCACTTTCAACGGCCAGACTATTTCCAATGTGGCTTCTTTGACGGGTACTTTAGCGGTCGCTGGTGCTCTCACCGTGGGGGCAGCTGGCAGTTCTTTGGTGGGGGGCGTCACCATTGGAACGCCAGCGGCCGGGAATGCTCTGACTGTGAATGCGCTAACTGCGACGGCAGCTGTTCAATTCACCGATGGGACGCATACGGGCCAATTGTTTTTAGGTTCCAGCGTGGGACAAGAAATACAATTTGGAGCTTTCTCTGACCATGGAATAGGATTTTTCACCAACAATGCTGTACGATGCGTTATCAACAATACCGGGAATGTCTCCATTGTACCGCCTTCTGCTGGAACGACGTTAACACTCCAGTCCACGAACACCTCCGTCTTGTCATTGATTTCAACGGGCGTAAATTTAGGTCCACAGATTTATTTCTCGGGCAATAATGGAAACGCATACCTTGGGATAGATGTATTTTCGAATAATGTACTCGCTCTGGGATCACCAGCGGCGGCCCCCCTTACTTTGAATTTTCTCAAAGGGAGTGCTATCGGCATCCAAATCGCTACGGTTACGGCTCCAACTGTTTCTGATGATGGGGGTACTCAGCAGGTCATTGGATATCGAGGAACGCCTGTCAATACTCAAGGGGTGAGTTATACTCTGGTTCTTTCAGATCGTGGTAAGCAAGTCAATATCTCTGCTACTGGATTGACCGTGACGGTGCCTGAGAACGTCTTCAATGCTGGAGATGTAGTCGTTGTCCGAGCGGCTACTGGAACTTTAACTATTGCTCAAGGAACGGGGGTCACTCTTACCTGGGCCAATGGAAGTGGCGCTACGACTGGAAATCGTACTTTAACTGGGGTTGGACTCGCTACTCTTAGTTTTAGTTCTGCGACTACGGCCGATGTCACAGGGAGTGGTCTATCGTGAGCGGTTGCTTGAACGTCTTAATTGGAGCCGGGTACTTTAACCCAGTAACCCATACCTACACCTCCGGCTCGGGGTCCGACACCATCCCAATAGGCGCGTCTCAGGTTCGCATTAGAGTAGGTGCAGGTGGGGGTTCAGGTGGTCATAATGGTACGAATGGTGGTGCCCAAGGCGGAGGGGGTGGTTCTGGTGGGTACTGCGAATCTACCTACGCTGTATCTGGCCAGGCTGGCGGTACTATAGCGTACGCAGTAGGCGCCGGTGGATTGGGAGCTGGAACCGGATCAGCCGGAAATACCGGCGGAACGAGTACGGCATCTTCTGGAACGTTCACAATAACCTCCATGTCTGCTACCGGGGGGACTGGTGGCGGTGCCGGTACCAGCTCAGCTAACGGTGCACCGGGAGCCGGGGGTGGTGCCACTGGTGGTACTGTTGCCAACGATGCCGGTAACGCGGGGTCTGGAACTACTGGGGGTGCCTCGGTAGTTCTGTCTGGGGCTGGGTCTACTGGGGAATTCTACCAAGGAACAGGCGTGGCCGGTGGAAACGGTACGGTTCAATTCGAGTATACCTAATGACTACCCCTACTCCAATTCCGTTGACCTCACAGCCCGGCATCAAACGGGATGGCACCATCTGGGAGGGTCAAAATTACTCAGATGGGGTGTGGTGTCGATTTGATGCGCGTGCCCTTCCTAAGAAAATGGGTGGTTACTCGGCAATCGCTAACACTTTGCCAGAGGTGAGTCGTGGGTTGGATGCCTTTCCACTCGGAGCAACAGATTTTGTTCATAGCGGTGGTCAGGATTTCCTGAATCAAATTCAGGTGTTATTCGATAGCACTCTGGGGGGACAAACTGATCGGACTCCCACCTCTGGATTCACAGCGAATGCGAATAACCTGTGGCAATTCGCTCAATTCTACAATGGGGCTACTGGGGCGACTGTACTCTGTGCGAATCCAGGTCAGAATTTAACGAACATTGCTAACAATGTTGAAACCCCAATCTTCTATGGACAGATCAATACCAACTCAGCTTTAAGTACCAGTGGAATGCCAAATGTGGCTGGCGGGGTAGTGGCGTTACCCCCCTATCTAGTGGGCTATTCAATCAACGGGCGCTTGGACGTCTCAACGGTCAATAGTGTGACAGCTTTAGGTGGTTCAGCGTTTATCTCGGATACCAAACTCATCAAGGGATTGCCAATTAGGAATGGATCTGGCGGACCCGCTGGTATCTTCTGGTCATTGAATCAATTAATTCTGGCTACTTTCAATGCTGCCATCACTACGGGGGTACCGTTCAGTTTCAATATCATCTCAGACGATGTTTCCCCCC
The DNA here is from genome assembly GCA_021794775.1 of Pseudomonadota bacterium. Lineage (GTDB taxonomy): Bacteria > Pseudomonadota > Gammaproteobacteria > Burkholderiales > Ferrovaceae > Ferrovum. The sequence goes on along the minus strand of JAJYQG010000162.1, from coordinate 821 downwards.
TCTCGTCTAGTGGGATCATCGAGTACCAAGGAATCTACTACTGGGCTGACATCGATCACTTTGCCATGTTCAATGGCATCGTGCGTGAATTACCGAATAACATGAGCATTGACTTTTTCTACGATAATCTCAACTTTGCTTATCGTCAGAAAGTTTTTGTTTTCAAGGTTCCACGATGGGGTGAGATCTGGTGGTGTTTTCCAAAAGGGAATTCCACTGAGTGCAATTGGGCAGTTGTCTATAACACCCGGTTGAACCTTTGGTATGACACTCCGCTTCCGGTTGGATTCAGAACTGCTGCGGTGAGTCCAAAGGTATTGCCATTTCCTCTGATGACGGATGCGGGGACCGACCCCGATGCGGGAAATCAACCTACGCTATGGATACACGAGACTGGCACTGATAAGGTAGTCAATGGGAACTCAATCGCCATTCAGTCGTACATTCAAACCCACGAGATTTCCCCCATCCTAAGTAAGAGTGATAAGGCTTTTAGAATTGCGGTTTTTGAGCCAGATTTTGTTCAATCAGGTCCACTAAGCGTTACGGTCTGGCAACGGGCCAATCCGAATGTCTCACAGATCGAGGGACCGTCTGTTACTCTTCCAGACTTCACCACTGAAGCAGTCACTCTGGACAATCAGCTGGCTCGTTTCAAGGTAAATGCTAGGTTACTCTCATTCCGAATTCAATCCCTGTATGCGGGGGGTGATTTCCGAATGGGTACCCCGATCATCCATATTGAAGAAACTGACGGACGCCAAACCCAATGATCGATCCTCGTGGTCTCAGTGTACGACAGTGGTGCGACTTTGCTGCAC
>JAJYQG010000193.1 GCA_021794775.1 Pseudomonadota bacterium | reverse complement strand
GTGCATTGAGGTCAAAGGCGCGTTCGCGAAACTTCCAGACCTGAAATGTGGCAAAGAGCGAAACCAGCAACACCAGCCATGGAAGATAGAGACCATGGGGAGTCAGTTCTTGTATGCCTTCAATGTGGGAAGAAGACTTAACATGGGTTGTTGCTGGAGGTAATGGTGCTTCCATCGAGACTCCGGTTGACCATTCAAATGCGGTTTTCGTGGGATATTTGCTGTTGTCGTATCGCTGTTTGGGCTATATTTTGTTTTTTGTACCACGCCTGCGCCACAAACTCAACGATCCCTTGCAGTTTGAACGGGTTCTGTTTTCCCAACTGTCTTTGTCTCGCCGGGGCCGGATGGCGGGTTTGAGAGGCCATTCATCATCCGGGCTGGAACGGATAGGCTTCTGGACAGATGGCTCATGTTCAAGCCCCTTTGGTGGGTGTTCAGATGCGGGGCATGGGATTATCTTCCAACCGCAGCCGAGGACCCACGGGCCGGTTATTCCAACCGACAATCATCAACATAAACAAATACTTGGCGGAGAGGGTGGGATTCGAACCCACGGTAGGCATACACCTACGCCTGATTTCGAGTCAGGTACATTCGACCACTCTGCCACCTCTCCGAACCCGCAATTATACTGTGTTTCCCTGAATTCTGTCGTGTTTTTGCAGCAGCGTTTCCCAGTTCTGAAAGGCTTCGTCGAGCTGTTGCGACAGTTCATGCTGGCGCGCGGTGATGTGTTTGACCCGTTCGGGATCACGCCGGTAAAGGTCGGGGTCGGTCAAAGCGGTGGCCAGTTCGGCTTGCTCTCTTTCTAGCGCAGCGATATGTTCCGGGAGTTGCTGAAGTTCTCGCTCTTCTTTGTAGGATAAGCGTTCGGTGGCTGGCTTGCTGCGTTTGACCACGGTTTCGCTTTTGTCGCGTGCGGCGGTTGGGCTGGACTGCGACGTGGATTGTTGGGCCACATGTTGCTGCCAATCGCTGTAGCCTCCGACGTTTTCCTGGACGCGCCCTTGTCCATCCAGAACCATCACCTGAGTGACGACAGCATCCAGAAAGGCCCGATCGTGGCTGACCAAAAACAGGGTTCCCGTGTATTCGGTGAGCAGCGATTCCAGTAATTCCAGGGTTTCGATGTCCAGATCGTTGGTCGGTTCATCCAGTACCAGCACATTGGAAGGGCGGCAGAACAAACGCGCCAGCAGCAGACGGCTGCGTTCACCGCCGGACAGGGACTCAACCTTGGCCCGCGCGCGTTCGGGCGGAAACAGAAAGTCCCCGAGGTAACTGATGATATGTTGGCGCTGACCGTTGATTTCGATAAAGTCCGAGCCTGGGCTGATGGTATCGGCCAGCGTGGCCAAGGGGTCGAGTTGGCTGCGCCACTGATCGAAGTAGGCAATGTCGAGACGGGTTCCCAAACGCACTTGCCCCGTATCGGGAGGCAACTGCCCCAGCAGCGTGCGCAGCAAGGTGGTTTTTCCTGAGCCATTGGGGCCGATGATGCCGACCTTGTCGCCGCGCTGGATGCGCGTGGAGAAATGCTCGATGAGAGATCGTCCTTCGTAGCGCAAGGAGACATCCTGCAATTCCACCACCAGTTTGCCGGAAGATGGCCCGGAGTCCAGTGAAAACTGGACATGACCCACCCGTTCCCGCCGTGCTCCCCGTTCCTGACGCAAACGTTCGAGACGGCGAACCCGCCCCTCGTTGCGCGTCCGCCGTGCTTCAACCCCTTTGCGTATCCAAACCTCTTCCTGGCTCAGCAGTTTGTCGAAACGGGCATTCTGCTGTGCTTCGGCAGCCAGCTGGTCGGCCTTGCGTCGTTGGTATTCGGCAAAACTTTGACCAAAACCGGTCAAGATTCCCCGGTCGAGCTCGACGATCCGGGTGGCGACATGATCCAGGAATTGCCGGTCATGGGTGATGAAGATCAGCGATCCGGAGAATTCTCCCAAAAGACGTTCAAGAGCTTCGATGGCCTCGATGTCCAGATGGTTGGTGGGTTCGTCTAGCACCAGCAGATCGGGTTCACAAACCAGGGCACGCGCCAGAGCGACGCGTTTTTTCCAACCGCCGGATAGGGTGCCGACGGGGGTTGCGGCATCGAGTCCCAGCAGGGACAGTTGGCGTTCGACGCGCCATGCTCCCATGTCCCGCTTATCTTCAGCCAAACCCTGAGAAATTTCCTCGAAAACGGTGAGATTATCGCCAAACGATGGGTCTTGCTGCACATAACCCAGCGCCATTCCGGCACTTCTCCAGACCAAGCCGTCGTCGGCTTGGGTCTCGCCGGTGAGGACCGAGAGGAGCGTCGATTTGCCGCCGCCATTGCGACCAATCAAACCGATGCGTTCCCGTTCGTCGATCTGCAAGTCCACGTGATCGAGAAGGGGTTGAAGGCCAAAGGCAAGCGATACGGATTTGAGCGTGATCAGGGGCATGGTGCGGACTTGGAGAAAAGCATCATTATCGTCGATTGACCGAGGCAGGGCAAAAAAACCCGAGGGGAAAACCCCTCGGGTTTGAAAACAACAGGGAAGAACCGGTCTTCCCTGGCAAAGCTTAGTTCTGTACGCGTACTTTCTTTTCTTCGCGCACGGTGTAATGCACTTCCACGTGACGGTTCTGTGCCCGTCCTTCTGCCGTCTTGTTGGAAGCAATGGGATCTTCCATGCCATGACCCTTGGTATGGATGCGTGAACCGTCAACACCCTTCTTCACCAGATAGGACTTGACCGCGTCGGCGCGACGTTGGGAGAGCTTCTGGTTGTAGGGCTTGGAGCCGACGTTGTCGGTGTAGCCATCAACCTGAATATCGGCCTCAGGATAGCGCTTGGAGAAATCCACCACCTGGCCCAGTTTTTCGTCGGCCATCTTGTTCAGCACGGCAGAGTTGGTCTTGAAGTTGGCACCGTCGAGGCTGACAGGCTTCTCTTCGGTGATGACGCGCCAGCGATCCACCGGGGCAGGGGCGGGAGCGGGAGCAGGTTCCGGCGCTGCTTGAGCGACCACGGGAGCCGCTGCTGCAACGTGATGAGGTTTGGCTGCGCTGAAGTAGTAGTTGACGCCGATCGTGTAGGTGTTGTTGTTGAGCGTGTTGCTGTTGACGGTGGTGGACATGTTGTTCCATTCACCGGCAACGCTCCAGTGCGGGGCAACCAGATATTCAACACCCAGGCCACCGTTCAGGCCGTTGCCAGCAAGGCCGCTGGCAGCACCGGTGCCCATCAGGCGACCATAACCCAGTTTGGCGTAGGGCATCAGCACGTCGCTGACAGGGATACCGAATTTCAGGCCGAGGGCGTAATCGTGGCTACCGTAAGAGTTGTAGCCCGAAGTGGTGTTGCCCGAGAGCGAACCAAAGCGTCCGCTGCCGTTGTAGCCATAAGCGGCGTCGAGGCCCAGCACGGTAGAGCCCACTTTCCAGGCATAACCGGCTTCAGCACCGATGGCTGCGCCGTAGTTTTGTGGCGAATTGGTTTGCTGGTTGTTGGTGACGGCAGCGCCGGCTGTTCCGGCCGTGGCATTGCCTACTTGCATCTTCGAATCGTTGATGCCGGTTTTGAGGCCGAGGTAGGCACCGGTGAAGGGGCCACTGTAACCATCGTCCAGCATGTTGTCCATGCCCTGTACGACATCCTTGGCACCGGTTTCTACATCCTTGACGACCCCTTTGGCGTCAGACTCTGCGCTGGACAGGACGCCGTCGGCGAAAGCCGATCCGACAGGAAGCCCCATCAGGGCAAGAACCAGCAGTTTCTTTTGAAATGTCATGAGAAATCCTCTCCAGTAGGTAAGTTTCAGTCAACCATCAATCACGGCGCCCAGTGAAAGGCATACAGCACGCTGCTTCCAGTTTCACCAGACTGTCACACTATCTTAAGGTGAAATATGGCGCATGTCAGTAATATTATCCCACCCCTGGGGGTAGGTGTTGTAAAAATGTAACGATTCACGCCCGTGGGTGGGTCATGCTGGAAGGTGGTAGAATGGCATTGCTGTGTCTCCGTAGTTAAATGGATATAACGGCCCCCTCCTGAAAATGATTGGGCACCCGTGGGCGAAAGCTCCGGCGTGAATGCGTTCAAAGTCGGTGAACCCCCTGTGTGAATACGAGGCAATACCGAGCAAAGTTCCAGCATCGGCTGGAAAATGTGTAGAGACTTGACGGACGCGGCCCGCGCTTCACCTTGGGTGAAGTGGGTCAAGGTAAAGTCCAGACCACGAACGGGCAAGGTTCCGGCGGCGAAAGCCGAGGTGGTATGAAGGGGCAATTACAGGTTCGATTCCCGTCGGGGACGCCAGCGATTATGTCACCGGATTCCGGGGCGGCTATAACAGGCCGGATGCCGACGATTTTCAACTTCGATCGTGCGGCAGTGTTCCGGAAAAAATACCCATCCCATCCCGCTTTGGGCCGTCACTGCTCCCCGGTTTGCCTTCCCTATGACGGAAGTTTGCTTCCAGGTAGGGCCTTGGCCTTCGTGAGGGTCTGGCCCGCGCGCGGGAACCGAAGGGTTGTACGGGGCTCCCGCTTGCCCTGTTGAAATTCAGAAAGGCAGCGCCTGACAGCCGTTCTCATCGCATTTCAGGTAACCCCCTTTGCGGCTGTTCCAGTCTGTGAGGACCCAGCGTTCGCAGGTATTGTCATCCAGGCGGTAGGTATGGCGCGCAGGACGGTGGGTATGGCCGTGGATCAAGCGCGGGTAGTCGTTCTTGCGCAACAGGTCGACCACAGCCTGGGGGGTGACGTCCATGATCGTCATGGTTTTTCTTTTCTTGGCTTGGGCGCTCATGGTGGTGGCTTCTTCGGCGATCTTGTAACGTTCTTCGATGGGAAGAGCCATGACTTTGCGTTGCCAGGTCACCGAACGCACCTGTTTGCGCCATGCCTGGTATTCCTCGTCCTCGGTGCACAGCAGGTCACCGTGGGACAGCAGGGTGCGCACGCCATCGTCCAGGATGACGGTAGTCGGGTCGCTGATGTGGGTAGCGCCGCAGGCTTTGGCAAATTTGTTGCCAAGCAAGAAATCGCGGTTGCCGTGCAGATAAAAAAGCTTGGTTCCGTGTTGGGCGAGGTCCGACAGCGCTTGCACTACTTTTTGATTGAAGGGAGAGGCGATGTCATCGTCGCCCACCCAGGTCTCGAATAGGTCGCCGAGGATGTAAAGGTTATCGGCGTCCCGCGCCGGACCTTCCAGAAAATTCAGAAAGCGCTGGAAGAGTTTGGGTGCGGTGGCCGAAAGGTGCAGATCTGCGATGAAGAGGGAATGAGACACGGTGCTTTACATGACCTCCGCTTTTTCAATGATGACGTCTTCCACAGGGACATCGCCGTGGCCCATCCGGTTCCCGGTGCGCACCGCTTTGATGCGATCCACCACGTCCTGACCTTCGGTCACGCGGCCAAACACACAGTAGCCATAGCCGTTGCGGTCGGCGGAGGTGTAATTCAGAAAATCGTTATCTTTCACGTTGATGAAAAATTGGGCGGTGGCAGAATGGGGGTCCGAGGTACGGGCCATGGCGATGGTGTAACGCTCGTTGGACAGTCCGTTGGCGGCTTCGTTCGCAATGGGGCTACGGGTATCTTTCTGTTTCATCCCGGCCTCGAAGCCACCGCCCTGGATCATGAACCCATCGATGACACGGTGAAAAATGGTGTTGTCGTAGAAGCCGTCCTGCACATAGCCCAGAAAGTTTTCGGCCGTGGCAGGCGCTTTTTCACGATCGAGGGTAACGACGAAGCTGCCAAAATTGGTGGTGAAACGGATCATGCCGAACATTCCTTATGATGTGATTCAGTTGAGTTTGTTGAGTTTCAGGTTCAAGGCGCGGTTATCGGGGTTGAGTTTGAGCGCCTTGGTGTAAGCATCCCGGGCCAGCACCAGGTAAACATCGCCAAGATTCTCCTGGGCCGTGGCGTAATTGGGTTGGGCGCGCACGGCTTTTTCGAGGGTGCGGCGCGCATTGTCAAGATCACCATCGGCGGCGTAGAGCGCGGCAAGGTTGTTGTAAGGGGCAGCCATTTCAGGAAAACGCTCCACCAGGTTTTTCAGGACTACGATGGCATCCGCGCGACGATTGAGCTGGGTCAGGGCGAGAGCCTTCAGAAAAAGCAGCGAGCCATTGTCCGGTTGATCGACCAGGGACTGATCGACCAGCGTCAGGGCCTGGTCCGGATGGTGGTCGTGCAGCAATGCCTGGAGCTTCAGCAAGGCTTTGGTGTTCGCCTCTGACAGCGTGGGCGTGGTTATGCTAGGATGCGTCACTTGCTGCGTGCTGTCCATCGCGCCGGCATCTGTGCCCGGTTCGACGGCGTAGCATGGCAGTATGGCCATCATGGCCAACCCAGTCATCAGTGAGGCGGTGAATCGTCGCGTCATCACGCTTCCGATAGAATTCGAGAAACCTGACATTCTATCAACCCAACGCGTTGATGGCTAGGGATTTTTGCTTAATTTTTTTAATTTTCTGGTGTTTTTTGTCAAGACCATGCTGCAGCTGTTCAATACCCTGACACGTCGTGTCGAGCCCTTTCAGCCGATCCATCCACCTCAGGTGCGGATGTACGTTTGTGGCATGACGGTCTACGATCATTGCCATCTCGGTCACGGTCGCATGCTGGTCAATTTTGACGTCTTGTACCGCTGGTTGCAGGCATCCGGTTACACAGTCACCTATGTCCGCAACATCACCGACATCGACGATAAGATCATCGATCGCGCGGCTCAGCAAGGGGAGCCCATCGAGCAACTGACGGGGCGCATGATCGCGGCCATGCACCAGGATCTGGCGCAATTGGCCGTTTTGCCGCCCACCCATGAGCCCCGGGCGACCGAACATGTGGCCGGCATGCTGGCCCTGATTGCCACGCTGGAAGCGAAAAACCTGGCCTACCAGGGGCTCAATGGCGATGTGTACTATTCGGTTCGAGACTTTCCGGGGTACGGCAAATTGTCCGGCAAAACATTGGAAGACCTGCGCGCCGGAGAACGGGTGGCCCGTGACGCTTTCAAAAGGGATCCCCTCGACTTCGTCTTGTGGAAGAGCGCCAAACCAGGAGAACCCCAGTGGCCCTCACCCTGGGGCCCGGGCAGGCCAGGGTGGCATATCGAATGCTCGGCCATGAGTGAGTGTTTTCTGGGTGAGCATTTTGACATTCACGGAGGGGGGCATGACTTGCAGTTCCCCCATCACGAGAATGAGATCGCCCAAAGCGAAGGAGCCCATGGCCATGCGTTCGTGAACGTCTGGATGCATAACGGTTTCCTGCGCGTGAACGATGAAAAAATGTCCAAGTCATTGGGCAACTTCTTTACCCTGCGGGATATTTTTCAACGCTTCCACCCTGAAGTGGTGCGTTTCTTTCTGCTGCGGGGTCACTACCGAAGCCCGCTGAATTATACCGACGGGCATCTGGAAGATGCCCGTCAGGGGCTCAATACCCTTTACACGGCGCTGCGTGACCTGAAGGAAGCAGCATCGGAAGGGGGGGAGGATGATGTCTGGAGCTGTGCTGCGGGCCAGGCCTTCAAGGCTGCGCTGGACGACGATCTCAATACCCCCGAGGCGGTGGCGGTGCTGTTTGGTCTGGCCCATGAAGCCCATCGCGGCACCCGGGTGGCGCGCCGTCATTTGGTGCGGCTTGCCGCCGTTCTGGGGTTGTTGCAGCACGATCCTTCGGTCTGGTTCGAGGATGGTGCCGGACTGATCGTTGACCGTGCTGACGGAGACCGGGATCGCATCGAGGCCCTGATTGCCCAACGCCAGGCCGCGCGGGATACCCGCGATTTTGCCACCGCCGATCAGATTCGCCAGGCCTTGCTGGCGGAGGGCATCGTGCTGGAAGATAAGGCGGGCACCACGCAGTGGCGCCGCGCCTGATCGTTCTTCGGATCAGGACTGGAAGAAGTCCCGAACCTTGTCCATGAAGCTTTTGGTACGAGGGCTATGGGTGTCATTGTCCCGCGTGCCTTGCTCAAGCTGTCGAATCAGTTCCTTCTGGCTCTCGGTGAGCTTGACCGGGGTTTCCACCACCACGTGACACATCAGGTCCCCCTGACCCCCGCCACGCAATGCTTTGATGCCCTTGCCGCGCAAACGAAATACCTGGCCCGTTTGGGTTTCAGAGGGGATCTTGAGCTTGGCCTGGCCTTCCAGAGTGGGAATTTCGATTTCGCCACCGAGGGCGGCTACGCCAAAACTGATCGGCATTTCACAATGCAGGTCCGTGCCTTCGCGCTGAAACACCGGGTGAGGGCGGATCTGGACGACCACGAACAGATCGCCGGCCGGTCCGCCAGCCTGCCCTGGTTCACCTTCGCCCGCCAGACGTACCCGATCGCCATGGTCGATGCCCGCCGGAATCTTGACGGACAGAGTTTTCTGCTTGCGTACGCGACCGGCGCCATGGCAGTCAGGGCAGGGTGAGGTGATGGTCTTGCCTGAACCGTGGCAAGCCGGGCAGGTTTGCTGGATCGAGAAAAATCCCTGTTGCATGCGCACCTGACCCTGACCGTGACAGGTGTTGCAGGTGGTTGGGCTGGTGCCTGCCTTGGCACCACTCCCCTTGCAGGTCCCGCAGTTTTCCATGGAAGGAATGCGGATCTTGGTTTCGGTGCCGCGGGCGGCCTCTTCGAGACCGATTTCCAGGTTGTAGCGTAAATCTGCGCCGCGGTACATGCCGCCAGGTCGTGCGCCGCCACGACCCCCCTGACCGAAGATGTCGCCAAAGATGTCGCCAAAGGCATCGGCAAAACCGCCCATGCCGGGCCCTCCTGGCCCCCCTGCGCCACCCATCTGGGGATCGACGCCAGCGTGGCCGTAACGGTCGTAGGCGGCACGCTTGTCGGCGTCGGACAGGATCTCGTAGGCCTCCTTGACCTCCTTGAACAGGGCCTCGGCCTTGGCATTGTCGGGATTCCGGTCGGGATGATGCTTCATGGCCAATTTGCGGTAGGCCTTTTTGATCTCATCGTCGGAGGCGTCGCGGTTGACGCCCAGAATCTCGTAAAAATCGCGTTTGCTCATGGTTGTTCTCGCATAACGCCGCTCGGGGAACGGAGTGTTTTCTCCGTTCCCCGGCGACTGGCCTGGACCTTGCGGTCGGGGCGTTTATTTCCGATCTTTGACTTCCTCGAACTCGGCATCCACCACATGGTCATCGGACTTGCCCGATGACGCGGGTTCCTGTGCGCTGGCACCACCTTCCGGGGCTGCTGCGTTGTACATCTTCTCCGCCAGCTTGTGACTGGCTTCCGACAGGCTTTCGGTGCTGGCGCTGATGCGTGCCGTATCCTGGGACTTGAGCGCTTCTTCAGCATCTTTCAGCGCGCTTTCGATGCGCGATTTTTCTTCGCCATCGATTTTGTCACCGTGCTCCTTCAACGATTTGGTGACGCTGTGCACCAGTCCTTCGAGGGTGTTCCTGGCGTTCACGGCTTCGAGGTTCTTTTTGTCTTCCTCGGCATGTTCCTCGGCATCCTGCACCATGCGTTGAATCTCGTCTTCCGACAGACCCGAATTGGCCTTGATGGTGATCTTGTTTTCCTTGCCCGTGGCTTTGTCTTTGGCATTCACATGCAAAATGCCGTTGGCATCGATGTCGAAGGTGACTTCGATCTGGGGCATGCCCCGTGGAGCGGCGGGAATGTCGGACAGGTTGAACTGACCCAGG
>JAJYQG010000151.1 GCA_021794775.1 Pseudomonadota bacterium | reverse complement strand
AGCAACGCCTGCATTATGTCGATAACCTGGCCCATAAAAACCGTCTGTTGTCCCATCTGTTGCTCGATGCAGACATCAACCAGGCCATCATTTTCACCGCCACCAAGCGCGATGCCGATCTGCTCGCTGACGACTTGACCAGTCAGGGACATGCCGCCGCCGCATTGCATGGCGATATGCATCAAGGCGCACGCAACCGCACCCTGGAAGGTTTGCGACGTGGACGCCTGCGCGTTCTGGTCGCCACCGACGTCGCCGCCCGAGGCATCGATGTGGCGGGCATCAGCCATGTGATCAACTACGATCTGCCCAAGGTGGCCGAAGATTACGTCCACCGCATTGGCCGTACCGGTCGCGCCGGCAACAAGGGCATCGCCATTTCTCTGGCCAGCAGCCGGGATTACGCCCAACTTCAGAAGATCGAGCGTTTTACGGGCAAAAATCTGCCGGTGCATACCGTGGCCGGTCTGGAGCCCAAAATTCCTGTGCGCACGGGTCGCCCCAACCGTTCCGGACCTCCCGGAGCGCGGCCACGCCAAGGTGCTGCACCGGGCGGTCCCCGACGAGAAAACCGTGGACCCTGGACGGAGAACCGCTCCAGCGATCGTGCCGCCGCACCCAGAAAACGCATGGGCTAACTCCCGGTCATGCTAGCCCGGAACACGTTGCGCACGTTGCGGGTCACCTTGGTCATGGCGCTGTTCATGCTCTGGACAGCGCTGGCTCAGCTCCCCCTGTTCGATGAGGACGAGGGGGAGTACGCTGAGGTTGCCGTAGAAATGGCCCACAGCGGAGACGTCATCACCCCCACGTTGAATGGCGTCGCCTTTTTCGAAAAGCCCATTCTGGCGTTCTGGCTTGAATCCCCCCTGGTCCATGCGCTGGGGGTCCATCCTTGGGTTTTCCGTCTGCCTTCCCTGATTGCCTGTCTGATCTGGTTTCTGGTCATCGCCCAATTTGCACGGCGCCAGTGGCATGACGAAGAAACCGCCTTGCTGGCCGCCATCCTCACCGCCACGTCTCTGAGCGTCGTCGTCTCCGCCCATGCTGCAGCCATGGATGGCATCTTATGTTTGCTGACAACGCTGGCCCTTCTGGACATCTACAAGGTTTGGGAAAGCGACGACCGCCGGGCCAATTGGCGCGTTTTTATCTGGATGGGGCTCGGCTTCCTCGCCAAAGGGCCCATCGCCGTCGTCATTCCGCTGGTCACCAGCCTGCTGTTTTATCTGATGCAGGGAGAAGGACGACGCTGGCTCAAAGGAGCCTTCAATCTACGCGGATGGCTGATTTTCTGCGCCATTGCCCTGCCCTGGTACATCGCTCAGTACCTGCGCATGGGAGCGCATTTCATCGACGATTTCGTGCTTCGTGAAAATCTGGGCCGCCTTACCGGTTCGCTGCAGGGTCACGGCGGTGGCTGGTTCTACTACGTCCCGGTGCTGTTGCTGCTGGCATGGCCCCACACGGCGCTGCTATTGCGCGCAGGGGTGATGGGCGTGCGCGACCGGACCACGCCCCTGACACTATTCTTGTTGCTGTGGTTCAGCACCGTCTTCGTGATCTTCTCCCTCGCTCACACCAAACTTCCCCACTACCTGTTGCCCGGACTTACCCCTCTGGTGCTTCTCATGGCAAAGCAACGCCAATCCTTGCGTTCGTGGCTACCGGTGGTCTTGCCCTCTCTGCTGATGGCCTGCGCCGCCGCTTGCTTGCCGTTCTATCTGGCCAACATGGCCCATACGTTGAACAACCCTTACCTTCAGGCCCTGACGGCCCGAGGTGTGCCGATTGCCCACAGCATGATCTGGCGCTGGGTCGGCATGACCCTCGCCACCCTGGTGGTTGCGCTGTACACCCTGTCGCAATGGCGCTTCAACGATCAGCGCGCCGCTGTTCTCAGCGCCAACGGACTGCTGGGAACCCTGTGGGTGGTGGGCCTGTTCCTCCCTCTGGCTGCCGCTCTGCAACAGGAACCGGTCTTGCAACTGGCCCAACTGGCGCGGACGCACCAAGGCCCGATCGTCGCCGACAATCGCATGCCGAGTTTTGCCGTTGCCATCGGCCATCCCACGGAAAACCGCGCGCCTCGCCCAGGAGATTGGGTTTTTCTGCGTGCCGACCACCTCAAAAACCTTCCACCGTACAGCCTGATCCGCGCCGTCGGTGGACTGTGCCTCGTGCGCATTCTGTAATAGGCTCACCATGAACCCATCCCTCGTACGCCTTGGAGCGTTACCCCTGATCTGCGCCGTCATGGCCCTCGAAGTACTCATGACGCATAGCAATACGTTCCTGTTTCTTTCCCTGAATCAGGCCACCCACGCCTTACCCCCTTACCTCTGGAGCAACCTCACCGTACTGGGGGATGCCGCCCTGACGCCCTTATGTTTGCTCTTTTGGTGGCGCCGACGCCCGGATCTCCTCTGGGCCGGTCTCTTGACTGCACTGACGGCTTTCTTGTTTTCACACGGGCTGAAGGATTTCTTCAACAGTCCACGCCCCCCTGCGGTACTGGCCGTTGAGGTCATCGGGCCACGCCTGTTGCATGGCTCCTTCCCTTCGGGACATACCACCACACTGTTTTCCCTGGCAGGGTTGCTGATTCTTGGACTGCCGTTACGGCATCGTGGAGGCATGGCAGCCCTGATTCTGCTGGCCTGCGCCGGTGCCTTATCGCGCATTGCCCTCGGGGTTCACTGGCCTCTGGATGTCTTGGTGGGCGCTGCAGGTGGGTGGCTGTCGGCGGGGCTCGGCCTGGCCATGGCACAGCGCTGGCCCCGGGCACAGCGATTCGGCTACCCCCTTGCGCTCATCATCCTCGGGGCATTGGCCATCCACGGCTTGACACGGGGCCCCGATGGACTGCCGGGAACCTATCTGATGGAGAAAGGCTGGATTATCCTGGCGCTGGTCACCGCCTTTCTGAGACGATGATCCTTCCCGGCAATCCGGTTATACTGCACGGCAGTTGACGCTTTTTCCAATTGTAATGTTCGCTACCATGGCCAGCCATCCTCTCCAGCATCTGTTTGACAGCAACCGCGCATGGGTCGACTCCGTTCTGTCCGAGAACCCCGGATTCTTCCAATCGCTCGCCAGCCTGCAATCCCCTGACTATCTGTGGATTGGTTGTTCTGACTCGCGCGTGCCTGCCAACCAGATCACGGGACTGGCACCAGGAGAAGTCTTTGTTCATCGCAATGTCGCCAATGTGGTCGTCCACAGCGACCTCAATTCCCTTTCCGTACTCCAGTTTGCCGTCGACAAACTGAAGGTGCGCCACATCATGGTGGTGGGCCATTACGGCTGCTCCGGTGTTCTGGCGGCACTCAACAGGGTGCGTGTGGGCATTTCCGACAACTGGCTGCGCCATGTTTGCGATGTCCAGGAAAAAAACAAATCCTTGATGGACCAATGTCCTCCTTCCCGGCGCCACGACATGCTGTGTGAACTCAATGCGCTAGAACAGGCGTTCAACATTTGCCATACCACCGTGGTCCAGGACGCCTGGAAACGCGAACAACCCATCACCGTCTACGCCTGGGTCTACGGACTCGACAATGGCCTGTTGCACGATCTGGGCTTTGCCGTCTCGGATCCGGACAGTGTACGCAGCCAGTATCGGGCCACCCTGGACCATATCGCGCGTCACCTCAACGCTGACAACGCGGGCAATACACCGTCGTACGCTGACCCTGTCTGATCTGACGCAGCGGCGTCCGACATTTCGGACAGGGCTCCCCACCACGACCATACACCTGGTGCTGTTGCTGGAAATACCCCGCTACGCCGTGACCATCGACAAAATCCCGTAACGTGCTGCCACCGGCTTCGATCGCTTGGGTTAGAACCTGGCGCAAAGCCGACAACAGACGTTGGTAACGCCCCAACCCGACATCCCCGATGGCACGGCGCGGGTCGATGCCCGCAAGGAACAAGCTTTCGGCAGCATAGATGTTGCCGGCCCCGACCACAGCCAGACCGTCCATGAGCCAACTTTTGACGGTTCGGCTCTTGCCACGGGTCTCCCGATACCAACGCGCCGCTGTCAGCGCGGGATCGAAGGGCTCCGGCCCCAGATGCCGAAACGGTGCCCCATGTTCCCACCATGCCGTGCCGGGAATCTCCCCTTCGGGCCTGATGAGGCGCAGCAGCGCACCAAACCGCCGCGGGTCGCGGTAGCGCAGCAACGCTCCGCTGGCCAATCGCAGGTCAACATGATCGTGGCGCTGAGCCTCCTGATCGGCGCTGAGATAACGCAGGGTTCCGCTCATGCCAAGATGAAACACCAGAGCCCCGCCAGCGGTTTCCAGGATCAGGTATTTGGCGCGGCGCACCAGGCGCAACACGGGTTCATGATCGAACGTCAGGTCGGGTACGGGATAGCGCAACCTGGGTTGACGCACCGTCGCCCCGATCAGTACCTGCCCATCCACCATGGGTTCGAGCGCACGCCGCGTCACTTCGACTTCGGGCAATTCGGGCATGGATCAGGCGTCCAGTGAAAAGGGCGTAAAGCGCGTATGCGTATCGTAAAAATCTTCCTGCTCTGCACGCTTGAGAAAATGAACCATCGCATACGTCAAGGGAGTCGCCACCACTTCCCACGTCACTTTGATGACGTATTCGAGGGTAGCTACTTCCAGCAAATCTTGCCAATCCCATACGCCATAAAACGCCAATCCGTAAAACAGCAGCGAGTCTATTCCTTCACCAACGGCCGTCGAGGCAATCGCGCGCAACCAGAGCCATTTCCCTTGAGTTCGTATTTTGAGACGGGCCAGCACATAACTGTTGGAAAAGCCGCCACACCAGTAAGCCAGCATCGACCCCGCTGCAACACGCCAGGTATTGCCGAACACGCCCGCCAACTGCCCCTGATAGTCGGCCATGAACGCATTATGGGCCGGTGGCAAGGCCACAATGACCCAGGCCATCAGGGAAGCAAACGCCATCGCCACGAAACCCGCCCAAACCACGCGCCGGTCACGGGCATACCCGTAGACCTCAGTCAGGATATCGCCAAAAAAATAGGAAAGGGGAAAGAACAGCACACCAGCGCCCACCGTCCATTGGCCCAGCCAAGGAAGAACGACCTGCGTTTGCTTGGCCGCACCGATCAGATTGGTGCACAGCAAGATGCAGACAAACGCCGCCATGAGCAAGTCATAGTAGCGGTAGGTTCTTTCGGGGGCATTGGGTCGTATCATCGGTCCGCAGGGAGAAAGCAGCCTGTTCCCTGCGGATTGTAGCCCGATTCACGGCAAGGCGGATAAAACCTCAAACGTGGTTGAGTCGCCGCGTCCATTCGGCAACCCGCTGTCCCAGCAAACGAGCCGTCTCAAGGTCTCCCTGAACCACTTCATCCGGCGAAGCATCCGACGGGGTTTGCATCATGGCCCCGGAGAATGCGCCCACATAGTTGATGTCGTTGCGCTGCGCAGCCTTGCTGTTGGATGGCATCAAACCAGTCCCCACCCAAAGGCCACTATGCTGCATGGCCAGGGTGTAGAGGTAATGCAACGTGGAGAGCTTGTCACCGTTCATCGTGGCGGAATTGGTGAAGCCGGCGAACAGTTTGTCCTTCCACGCCTGAGCCATCCACAAACGCGACGTGGCATCGGCAAACTTCTTGAACTGCCAGGAAACGCTACCCATGTAAGTGGGCGATCCCATCACGATGGCGGGGGCGTGATTCAACACGGCCCATTGCTCATCCGTGAGCAACCCATCTTGATCGATGGGCAAGAGAATCCCTCCTGCACCTTGCGCCACCGCCTCAGCCTGTCTCAAGGTATGGCCATACCCGCTGTGAAATACTACGGCAATCGAAGTCATGTTTGGACTCCCAAAAATCATGCGTTAGAGGGTGTTGTGGGTACCGTCACAAAACGGACTGTCGAAAGACTGCCCACAACCGCAGATGAACAATGTTTCATCTTTTTCAGCGACGTACTGGTGCGGAGTCTTGCCGGAGCCTTCATGGGACCCGTTGCACAGCCCATCCGGGCTTTTTCCACACGCACATAACCAATATTCTTGACCTTTTTTGACTTCAACGGCATGAGGCATTGTCATTCTCCTGTAAGATGGCGCTTGTTGATTCAACTACATTGTACGCGTTCGTACTAAACTTGCCAATACCCGCCACACACCTTACACCATGTCGACAACCGAACCTTCCTGTACCCGCTTTCTTCCGGCGTTACGCGAATTGGTACGCGCTTATCAGGCGTTCGACGGCGTCTCGTCGAAACATATTCGCAGCCTGGGGCTGACCACCAGTCAATTCGACGTCATCGCCACCCTGGGCAACACCGAGGGGCTCAGTTGCCGCGACATCGGCGACAAGACCCTGATGGTCAAGGGAACCCTTACCGGCGTGCTGGATCGCCTCGAAAACAAGGGGCTGATTCGCCGTGCCCCGCATCCCGAAGATGGTCGCAGCACCCTGGTTCAGCTGAGTCCCACCGGTGATGCGCTGTTTCACGCCATTTTCCCGACCCATCTGGCCTATCTCGACAAGCTCTTTGCGCCGCTGACGGATGCCGAACTGAGCGCATTGCAACAACATTTGAATGCGTTGCGCCAAATTCTGGAACGGGATCGCGCCGAAGAAGACGACGACGTCAGCCCCTGAGCCGTTCGCGCCGTTTGGCCTTGGGGTCCACCTGGCGCGGACGATAAATTTCCACCCGATCCCCTTCGCGCAGCGGCGTGGACAGGCTGCGCACCCGACCCGAAATACCCACCGCATGGTGCGAGGCCAGGTCGATCTCGGGAAAATCCTGCAACAAACCCGAATCGGTCAGGGCGTGCTCCAGCAAAGCCCCTTCTGCCAGCTCCACCTGCCGCAACACCTGGAGCCCGGGCAAGGCATACACCACCTGAACGCGCATACCGTTCACCCGCCGTAGAGATCGTCGGCGCGCTTCACAAAAGCATCGACCATGGTATTGGCCATGGTCTGAAACACCGGCCCCACCATTTTTTCCAGAAGGAACCCTGAAAAACGCCACTCAAGGGAAAATTCAATGCGGCACGCTTCAGCCCCCCGTGCAACCAAACGAAATTCTCCGCGCAGATGCTGGAACGGGCCTTGTTCCAGCTCCATCACCACCGACTCAAAAGGCGTTCCCGTATTGTGGGTGGTGAAATGCTGACGCAGTCCGTGAAAATGGATATGCAGGGTGGCGCGCATGTCATCTCCGTGACGCTCATGCACCTCAGCGGCACTGCACCAGGGCAAAAAATGGGGATAATTCGGCACGTCCACAATCAGTCCGTACATGCGTTCTGCCGAATACAACACCAGAACCGTCTTTTCTACACGCGTCACGTCAGCTGCCTAGGGTAAAATGCGAGATTATCGGAAGATACCCCATCATGAGCCTGATCGACAACCGTAAAGCCTTTCACGACTACTTCATTGAGGAACGCTACGAAGCCGGGCTGGTGCTGGAGGGCTGGGAAGTGAAAGCCATCCGCGCTGGACGAGTCCAGATCCGCGAAGCCTATGTGGTGATTCTGGCCGGAGAGTTGGCGTTGATCGGCGCCCACATCAGCCCGTTGCCCACCGCATCGACCCACATTCACCCGGACCCGACGCGGACGCGCAAACTTTTGCTGCATGCCGCCGAAATCGCCAAGCTGATTGGCAAAGTCGAACGGGCCGGTTACACCCTGGTTCCGCTCAACCTCCATTTCAGCAAAGGACGCATCAAAGCGGAAATCGGCCTTGCCAAAGGGAAAAAGCTTCACGATAAACGTGAAGCCGAAAAGGAGAAAGACTGGGCACGCGAAAAACAACGCTGGATGAAGCAGGGCTGATTCAGCCCGTAAACATCACAAACGCAACGGCGGCCAGGAAAAGGATGATGGTGATGGTCTCAAGCATGGGACTATCGTAACACAGTCCGCGGAGTGCTGTGATCTGCGCTCCCCGCAGTGCAACACCGACCCCTCCCGGGTTTAGAGGTTGGCCACCAAAGCCGCACCAAAACCGGAACAGGAAACCTGCTGGGCTCCATCCATGAGACGGGCAAAATCATAGGTGACCGTCCTGGCCCCTATGGTCTTTTCCATGGTCTGGATCAAAGCATCGGCGGCCTCGGTCCAACCCATGTGACGCAACATCATTTCCGCAGACAGAATCAACGATCCGGGATTGACATAGTCTTTGCCCGCGTACTTGGGCGCAGTGCCATGGGTCGCCTCAAACATCGCCACCGTATCGGAAAGATTGGCGCCAGGGGCAATGCCAATGCCACCCACCTGAGCTGCCAACGCGTCGGAAATGTAATCGCCGTTCAGATTGAGCGTGGCGATGACATCGTATTCCGCAGGGCGCAAAAGAATCTGTTGCAGGAAAGCATCGGCAATCACATCCTTGATGACGAGTCCATTGGGCAGACGCATCCAGGGCCCGCCGTCCAGAAGTTCCGCACCAAACTCACGGCGGCATAGGTCATAACCCCAGCTTTTGAAGGCCCCCTCGGTGTATTTCATGATGTTGCCCTTATGCACCAGGGTCACCGAGCGACGCTGATTGTCGAGGGCATATTGCACCGCACGACGCACCAAGCGTTCGGTTCCTTCGCGCGATACGGGTTTGATGCCAATCCCGGAGGTTTCGGGAAAGCGGATGGCGCTAACCTTCATCTCCTGACGCAGAAAATCGATGATACGCCGGGCTTCGGGAGTCTCTGCCGCCCACTCGATGCCGGCATAGATGTCTTCCGAATTCTCACGGAAAATCACCATGTCGGTATTCTGAGGTTCGCGCACCGGACTGGGCACACCCGTGAACCAACGCACCGGACGCAGACAAACGTAGAGATCCAGTTGCTGTCGCAGGGCCACGTTGATGGAACGAATGCCGCCACCCACCGGGGTGGTCAGGGGGCCTTTGATCGATACCACATACTCCGCAAGAATCTGCAGGGTCTCTTCCGGAAGCCAGATATTGTCGCCATAAAGGCCCACGGATTTCTCTCCGGCATAAACCTCCATCCAGACAATCTTGCGCTTGCCGCCATAGGTTTTTTCCACAACGGCATCGACCACCGACTTCATGACCGGGGTAATGTCCACGCCAATCCCGTCACCTTCGATGAAAGGGATGATGGGCTGGTCGGGAACCTGCATCTTCCCATCCACAAAATGAATCTTTTCTCCCGCAGCGGGAACCTTGACGTGCTGATACGAGTGGCTCATGATCGATCTCGGAAAAATAGGGGGATTGAGACTCCCATTATACGACCTCTGCCCCCAACATGGCAGGCGCGACGCCAGTCAACGCATTCAGCTTCTCAGACGTTGTTCCCTGTGAAGCCCGCCTGTCGGGCTCGTTGCCGTCATCTTTGACCCACCCTGCAAAGGCCCATCATGAAGAAATCCCTGCTTTTCACCAGCCTGCTCATGGCTTCCACCCTGGTCGTTGCCGCCGATCCTGCGGCGAAAGCCCCCAGCGCCGCGCCCATGGCCGCACCCGCCAGTGTTGCACCGGCCTCCGCAGCCCCAGCCGAACCCCCCTCCAAGGGAGTCAAGAAACATAAACACCATCACCATCACGCGCACGCCCGCAAGCACCATCACAAAAAACCGGTAGCTCAGTAAGCGATCTTCGGCCCAGCACCGGCCGCCGCGTCAAGCCGCTCCATGTCCCGTCCCCGCGTCGTAGTCGGCCTTTCTGGCGGCGTCGATTCCTCGGTCAGCGCTTTCCTGCTCAAAGAACAAGGCTATGAAGTCATTGGCCTGTTCATGAAGAAC
>JAJYQG010000078.1 GCA_021794775.1 Pseudomonadota bacterium | reverse complement strand
CTCATGTGAACCCCCGCGTTGTACCCCAGTATGGGCTCGCGCAACACGTAGCGGGCGTAGGCTTCCTCAGCAGCGTCAGCCTCCTCCCAAAGGCGCTTGACGGCAGCCGGATCCAGCTCAAGCTGCGCCTCCTGGATAAGGGTTCGTACCACCCGAATTCCAAAGGCACAGTGCAGCACCTCATCGCGCATGATGTACTGCAGCTGTTCCGCCGTTCCCTTCATCAGGCCACGTCGCTGCAGGGAAAAAATCGGCGAGAACCCATTGTAAAACCAACATCCCTCGAAAATCCCCGCGAAAAACAAATAGGACAGCGCAAATTCGTGGAGATTGTCCCGGTCGGCAAGATCGAAGTCCGAACGCATCACCCGTTCAAGACGCCGATTGGCCAATTGAATCTTGCCGTAGATTTCCGGAATGACGCGATAACGGTTGTAAATTTCCTGTTGATCCAATCCCAAGCTTTCGATGCAGTGCTGATAGGTCCATGTGTGCAAAGCTTCTTCGTATACCTGACGGGCTTGATACAGCTGCAATTCCGGTGCTGTCATTTTTTCCATGACGGCCAGCCCAATGTTGCGCATCGCCAGAATGTCCGAGGTGGTCAGATAGGCCAGGACGTTCTCAAACACATGCCGCTCGGCCGGCGAGAGCTTATGGTGATAGTCATGGACATCCTGGGCCATGGAAATCTCCAGCGGCGTCCAATGGTTGCGGTTGGCGTTGAGAAAAAACTCCCAGGCCCAGGCGTATTTGAATGGCGCAAGCTGGTTGATGTCGACACGGGCATTGACGATGCGTTTGTCGGATGCATTCACCGGCGCCAGAGCACGAACGACGCCGTTCATTGGCAAGCCTCGCATTCCGGGTCGAGTATGGAACAAGCCTTGGGAAGTACCTCCGCCCCCTCTGCAGGCGCCCCGTCTGAAACGTTAGGGGTCAGACTCTTTTCCATGGCGGTAGCACCCAGAGAGCGCAGATAGTAGGTGGTTTTCAAGCCTCTCTGCCAGGCCAATCGATACAGTTCGTCGAGTTTTCTACCGGATGCACCGGCCACGTAGAGGTTGAGAGACTGGGCCTGATCAATCCATTTCTGGCGTCGTGCTGCCGCTTCCACAAGCCAGACGGGATCAATGTCGAAGGCCGTCGCATAGCGCGCCTTGAGTGACTGAGGAATTCGGTCGATGGCCCCCAACGCCCCATCAAAGTACTTCAGGTCCGACAGCATGACCGCATCCCATAACCCGAGAGACTTCAGATCCTGCACCAGCGCTTCATTGACCACGGTAAATTCGCCGGAAAGATTGGACTTGACGTACAGATTCTGGTATTCCGGCTCGATGGAAGCGGATACCCCCACAATGTTGGAAATCGTTGCTGTAGGGGCGATGGCGACGCAATTGGAGTTGCGCATCCCGTGACGAGAAATCCGTGCTTTCAGGAGATCCCAGTCCATGGTCACGCTACGATCCAGTTCCAGATACCCCCCCCGTGATTTTTCGAGAAGCTCGATCGATTCATGGGGCAATATGCCCTTGTCCCACAGACTTCCCGAGAAGCTCGAGTAACGTCCGCGTTCTTCAGCAAGCTCGGTGGACGCCCAATAGGCGTGATAGCACACCGCTTCCATGGCCCGATCGGCAAATTCGAGCGCGGCCTCGGAGGCATAGGGAATGGCCAAACGTTGCAGGGCATTTGAGAACCCCATGATGCCGAGCCCCACGGGTCGGTGGCGCACGTTGGCGTTGCGCGCCTTGAGCGTTGGATAGAAGTTGATGTCCACCACATTGTCCAGCAGACGCATGGCACACCGAATCGTTCGGCTGAGTTTATCCTGATCCAGACACCAGCCCGTTTCCCCCTGGATCAGATGGGCCATCAAATTGACAGAGCCGAGATTGCAAACAGCCGTTTCGGACGCCGACGTGTTGAGGGTGATTTCCGTGCATAGATTCGAACTGTGGATGACCCCCACATGCTGCTGGGGTGAGCGCACATTGCATGCATCCTTGAAAGTAATCCAGGGATGTCCCGTTTCAAACAACATGGTCAGCATCTTGCGCCACAGCTGAACGGCGGGGATGCGCTTGAACAATGATATCTCCCCACGCAGCGCTTTCGCCTCGTAGTCCATGTAAGCCGCGTCAAATGCAGCGCCAAAGCGTTCGTGCAAATCTGGCACATCGGATGGTGAAAACAGAGTCCAGTCGCCCTGCTCCACCACGCGCCGCATGAACAAATCGGGAATCCAATGGGCCGTGTTCATGTCGTGGGTGCGGCGACGATCGTCACCAGTATTCTTTCTCAGTTCGAGAAATTCTTCGATGTCCAAATGCCAGGTTTCCAGATAGGCGCAGACCGCCCCCTTGCGTTTCCCGCCTTGATTGACGGCAAGCGCCGTATCATTGACCACCTTGAGAAAGGGAATCACGCCCTGGCTTTTGCCATTGGTCCCCTTGATGCGGCTGCCGAGAGAACGCACCGGTGTCCAGTCGTTGCCCAAGCCACCCGCGTACTTCTGCAACAGAGCATTCTCTTTGATCCCCTGATAAATACCTTCCAGATCGTCGGAGACCGTTGTCAGATAGCAGGATGACAGCTGGGGATGCTTTGTCCCACTGTTGAACAGGGTCGGCGTCGAGCTCATGAAGTCGAAGGACGACAACAGATGATAAAACTCGATGGCCCGCGCTTCCCTGTCGACCTCATTGAGGGCCAGTCCCATCGCCACGCGCATGAAAAAAGTCTGGGGCAATTCGATGCGCCGTTCTTCACGATGCAAGAAATAGCGATCGTACAACGTCTGCAACCCGAGATAATCAAACTGCAGATCACGCTCCGGAACCAGCGCTTGTCCCAGCTTGTCAAGGTCATAATCCCTCAGACGCAGGTCGAGCAGTTCAGCCTCGGTACCCTGTTCCATCGAGCGCGCCAGCGCCTCTGCATAACGCTTGCCCATGGCGTCCTGCGTCACTTCCTGACCCAACACTTCTTGGCGAATGATGCGCAACAACAGGCGAGCGGCCACCTTGCTGTAATTGGGCTCCTGCTCGATGCGTGTACGCGCAGCCAATACCAGGGCCTGGTGCACCGCCGGTTCATCGATGCCATCGTAGAGGTTTTGCAACGCCAGCTTCACGACGGCCTCGGCATCGACATCGCTCAGCCCTGCACAGGCTTCAAGGCAGGCCGCATGCAATCCATCGGTATCCAGGGGACGACGCTCCCCTTGCACCCTCACATGAAGCGTATTCATGCCCGCACTCGCAGCCTGAGGCTGGGCTTCCGTCGCCCTTGCCGCCGCACGCTTCTCGCGGTACAACACATAGGCACGGGCCACATCATGTTCACCGGAGCGCATCAAGGCCAATTCCACCTGGTCCTGGATATCTTCGATGTGGACGGTGCCGCCAGCGGGCAAGCGACGGGTCAACGCCACCAGCACGGTATCGGTAAGCCGTTTGACGAGGTCGCGGGTTTTGGCCGAGGCGACGCCCTGTTGCCCCGAAATCGCCAGAAAAGCCTTGGTCATCGCCGCAGCAATTTTTTCCGACTGAAAGGCCACGATGGCGCCATTGCGACGAATCACTTCCAACCCGACAGGCTGGGATGAGGTGGACGGCGAGTGTTGCGAGGATGGCATAGGATTCTCCTTAAGTATTCAGCAAGTCAGGGAGAAAGCCGGGAGATGGGCTGACAAGAACCGGCCTGAACCGGTCGCGCACCACGCTCGCCTGAGAGCCGTCCGCATTTGTCAACGTCGCCACCGGAGTCACCCCGCTCCATTCAGACAACTGAGTTTCTGATGGCAGGTCTCCTGGCTTACGACGGGCACTTGCGCCAAGCTTTCCGGAGATCGCCGGAAAGCATCGAGGCACGCAAGCGTCGCCGATTACAGTTGCGGGGGCAGCTCCGGCATGGAAAAAAGCATGCGTACCGGATTCCCTATTATCCTGGCGGCAAGAACCGATCAGGCACCATCTGTGCACACTATACCGCCATAAGATGTGGTGTTGTCAACAAAAAAACACAACTTATTGTGGTTTTGACAGGACAAGGATATACGACCTCCAGCCTCAGGTACGATCATCGCGCAGTATCCTGGCCGCTTCCACCATATGTTCCAGGGCTGGGATAACCTCATGCCACTGGCGCGTTTTCAAACCACAATCGGGGTTGACCCATAAGCGTTCGGCCGGAATGCGTTCGGCCGCCTTTCTCATCAAGTCCACCATCCGTTGCGTCGTCGGAATGTTGGGCGAATGAATGTCGTAAACACCAGGGCCCATGCTATTGGGATACTTGAAACGATCAAACGCCTGCAACAGCTCCATATCCGAACGGGAGGTTTCGATGGTGATGACGTCAGCATCCATCGCGGCAATGGCTTCCATGATGTCATTGAACTCCGAATAGCACATATGGGTATGGATCTGGGTTTCGTCCGCCACGCCATTGGCCGCCACACGAAACGACGCCACAGCCCAATCCAGGTAGGTTTGCCATTCCGATGCGCGCAACGGCAAGCCTTCACGCAATGCCGCCTCATCGATCTGAATCACCCGCACGCCTGCTTTTTCCAGATCCAGGACTTCTTCGCGTATTGCCAACGCGAGCTGCATACAGGTCACGGAGCGCGGTTGGTCGTCGCGCACGAACGACCAGTTGAGCATGGTCACGGGCCCGGTCAGCATACCTTTCACAGGACGCTCCGTCAGGGACTGGGCATATCGGATCCAATCCACGGTCATGGCTTTGGGCCGATGGATGTCACCCAAAAGAATCGGTGGCTTGACACAGCGCGAACCGTAAGACTGAACCCACCCCTGCTGACTGAATGCATAACCTTCGAGCTGTTCACCAAAATATTCCACCATGTCGTTGCGTTCCGCCTCGCCATGAACCAGAACATCGAGGCCAAGGGCCTCCTGCTCACGAATGCTGCGCGCAATTTCGTCCTGCATGGCACGGCGGTAAGCCCCCATGTCGAGCTCACCAGCTTTGAAATCCCGACGCACTCGACGGATTTCAGAAGTTTGCGGAAAAGAACCGATGGTGGTGGTGGGAAACAGGGGCAAACGCAATTGCTCGTCCTGACGGGCGGCGCGGATCTCATAACCATGGCGACGCTGCCCAAGCTGCTTCGTAACCCCAGCCAAGGCTGCCTGCGTGGCAGACCGATGAATGCGCGAGGAATGGCGACGCTGCTCAATGGCGATGCGATTGGCTTCCAGTTCAGCAGATACCGCCGCGCGACCTTGATTCAGAGCGGTGGCCAGAATCTTCAATTCGTCGAGCTTCTGTCTCGCAAAAGACAACCAGGATTTGACTTCGCCATCCAACGCCTGCTCTCTCTCCAGGTCCACCGGAACGTGCAGCAGCGAACAGGATGGCGCAAGCCACAAACGATTGCCCAAGCGCTCCGCGATGGGTTCAAGCCAGTCCAATACCGCGCCAAGATCGGTTTTCCAAATGTTGCGACCATGAACGACCCCCAGGGACAGAACCTTGGTTGCATGCATAAGTCCCAACAACGGCAAGGCTTCTTCCCGTGCCTGCACCCCATCCAGATGGAGCCCGGCAACCGGAAGCTCGGCGGCCAAACGAAGATTGTCTTGCAAGGGGCCGAAATACGTTCCCAGCAACAGCTTGACCCGACTCGATTTGAGGTCATGGTAGGCAAGAT
Organism: Pseudomonadota bacterium; assembly: GCA_021794775.1. Taxonomy (GTDB): domain Bacteria; phylum Pseudomonadota; class Gammaproteobacteria; order Burkholderiales; family Ferrovaceae; genus Ferrovum. The sequence goes on along the minus strand of JAJYQG010000078.1, from coordinate 4,118 downwards.
TGAAGGCATGACGCCATTCAGCATCCAGCTCGGTCACCAGAATGGGCTCGTCGATCTGCACCCATTCCGCGCCAGCCTCGGCAAGAGCCTCCAGCAACTGACGGTAGATGGGCACAAGTCGTGGCAACAAGGCCAAACGATCTGATCCATCCTTGGCTTTGCCGAGGGCCAGATATGTCACCGGCCCGATGATCACAGGCTTCGCCCTGATCCCTTGCGCTCTGGCCTCCTGAACTTGCGCCAGCAAAAACGAAGCATCCAGTGAAAACGCTGTCGCAGCGCTAAATTCCGGCACGATGTAATGGTAGTTGGTGTCGAACCATTTGGTCATTTCTCCTGCTGTGATCCCAGCATCCTCCGGTGTCGCAGCCGGTGCCGAACGCCCACGGGCAACGCGAAAATAATTGTCCAGCCATGCCCCGCCGAACCCCTGGGCGCGCTCCGGAATATTGCCCAACATGAAACTCATGTCCAGCACCTGATCGTAAAACGAAAAATCGCCCACAGGAATCCAATCCAGGCCATCATGAAATTGCCAGTGGCGCCGACGCAATTCGGCACCCAACGCGTAGAGTTCGTCGAGCGACCGTTGGCCCTTCCAGTAGGACTCCAGGGCAAATTTCAATTCGCGATTGCTGCCAATGCGGGGGAAACCGAGGTTATGCGTCAATGCCATGATGGGTACCTTGTCAGAACAGAACAGCGCTCCATTCTAGGCATTACGTCACATGAATAAAAATGGTATTATTTCATCAATCAATTATTTTTATTCATACAAAAACCATGTCCATTCTGGAACGCGCCCATCTCGACATGATTCGCGCCGTTGAGCAGCATGGCTCCTTGACCGCCGCTGCCGAGCAATTGCATCTTTCCCAATCCGCATTGAGCCACAGCGCGCGCAAACTGGAGGAGCAACTCGGCGTTGCCATCTGGCACCGCGAAGGCCGCAGCTTGCGTCCAACCCAGGCGGGGTTGCATCTACTGTCCCTTGCCAACCGACTGCTGCCTCAATTCGACCATGCCGAAGTCCTGCTCAAGCAGTTTGCACAGGGAACACGCGGTGCGTTACGCATCGGCATGGAATGTCACCCCTGCTACCAGTGGCTGCTGAAGATCGTGTCTCCCTATCTGGCTGCGTGGCCCGCTGTCGACCTCGATGTCAAACAAAAATTCCAGTTTGGCGGCATCGGCGCTTTATTCAACCATGACATCGATGTGCTGGTGACCCCCGACCCTCTCCACAAACCAGGACTCACCTTCGAACCCGTTTTTGACTACGAACAGGTTCTGGTGGTTGGCGCCGAACATCCTTTGCATCGATCCATCTTCGTGCTGCCCGAACAGTTATCCCAAGAAACGTTGATCACCTATCCCGTCGATATCGGCCGACTGGACATCTACACACGGTTTCTCACGCCCGCAGGGATCATGCCTCGGCATCATAAAACCATCGAAACCACCGACATCATGTTGCAGATGGTGGCCAGTGGACGGGGCGTGACGGCTTTGCCGCGCTGGTTGGTGGAAGAACAGCGAACCCGTTTCGAGGTGGTCCCGGTGAAACTTGGCGAACAAGGGGTGGATAAGCAAATTTTCGTGGGGTTTCGCGATGCCGATAGCGCTATCCCTTACCTCAAGGACTTTGTGGCGCTGGCGCACAGCTACCGCTCCCTTCCGCTGCACGACAACCTTTGAGCCTCTTCGCTCCAGGCCAGAAGTGACACGGTTTTCCAATGTTCGGATATACTTTTCACCATTCGCTTGAACCGTTGGGATGTCCCCGTCCCAGCACATTCAGGGCTGCATTCCAGCATTGCGCCGACCTTCTGGGGAGCAAAAACCGGAGCACCGCAGAAAGTTGAAAATAACGTGTTTGAAGCACCGGGCCAGCGGGTATCGAGTCAAAATCGATGGCATGGGATATTCGAACGGAAAAATGTCATCTTTGAACGGTAAAATATTGCTTCACAGAGAATCGATGCCGCCTATGAAAAGTGCCGTCAAAAGGTTGATCGGAATATGTCTGTCGATCGGTTCTCCCGCCTTTGCCGACGATCTGACCGACCGTTTCACATTCGCGGGATTCGGCTATCAGGATTTCCGCCAGACCAGCGCCAACCGCGTTGATTTCGTCGATAGCAGCGGCAACTGGAACCATAATTTTCTGGGCCTGATCACAGCGGCTCAATTGACCGACAAATCCCGACTCTGGGCGCAGATGCAAGCCAGTTCGGGAGAGCAGGTGGGCTTTACCTGGCTGTTTGCCGACTATCAGCTGACCGATACGGTGACGGGACATGCCGGCCGCATCAAGTACCCCTTTGGCTTGATCAACGAATATATCGACAACAAAGCGCTGCAGTTATCCCTGAGTCTGCCCATGGCCTATTCGGAGAGTGCTGACATGACGTTCGATGCCTATACCGGCGTCGGTTTGGACTGGAATGCTGCGCTTGGGCCCCGTCTGGGCGATTTGCTGGTGCAGGGATATGCCGGCAATACCTACATCCCGTCCAAATCCGGTTTTACCCTGCAATACCCCAACAATCCTCCCGTGGCCATGGGAAGCGTCCAACCCACACAAAACCAGCCCACCAGCGATCGTCGATTGCTGGGCGGACGCATTACCTGGAATACGCCCTGGACAGGCCTGCGTTTCATGCTGTCGGGCAGCGCAACCACGCTGAATTATGCCCCACTGGCAGCCTCGCTGGTCGTGACCACCCCCGTCACCAGCACCGAGTACAGTCAAATCTGTTCGGTTGAATACCGCCACCAGGCCATCTGGTTCCAGTCCGAATACAATCTGCATCGTTTCCCTGGCGGCAATGGCTACAGCGGCATCGATTCCGACAGTTATTACTTGCAAGGCGGCTACCAAATGGGAAACTTTTTACCCTTTATCCGCTACGAATCCCTGATCACCAATCAGAATTTCTCATCCAACCCGAACTTTTACCAACGACAATGGGGCATAGGCACCAACTATGCCCTGACGACACACGTCAACCTGCGCCTGGAAGCCGATCGCAATCATGGCTTTGCCCTTCCCATCGCCAGTCAGGGCTCGCCTTATTATCCTGCAGGATCACCGATTCCAGCAGGCTCACCCATACCCGCCCTGGACTGGAACGAATTCGCTCTTGAAGTCAATTTTTCATTTTGATTTGATGCAAAACATCATGCCCCACCTGACCTTGACCCGCTTGAATGGCCAACGCTGGCGCAAATATCTGCTGATCTGCCTGCCCATAGTAACCATGCCTTTCCCTTTGCTGGCCGTTGATGTCGTGGTGGTCGTCCATCCTGGGTTGCGTGTGAGTCGCAGCGAAGTCGTGCACATCTACCGGGGCGAATTGTCCGGTTATCGTGTCTACGAGCTGAACGACGCGCATTGGCAGGAGGCTTTCTGCCGGGATTACCTGAACATGACGGCCAGCGATCTGAAGTACATTCAAGATCAGGCCCTGTATGCCGGACGTGCCTTGCCACCCCGGAAGCTGGATGATGTCCAAGACATGCTCGATGCCATCTCCCAAACCCCCAATGCCATCGGCTATCTTCCCAGCGCTGCGGTGACCGACGCGGTGCAGGTGGTGAAATGAACCCGGAAGTTCACCCATCATGAAGTCCACACGGGCTTACAGCCGTGAAATCCGCAGTCTGGTGGGCATCATCATCGCCAGTTGGCTGCTGTCATTCGCCTTCGCTTTTTACTGGTGGTCGGAGAACAGAACGACGGAAATCCTCACGACCCGGACCCGAATTCTGCGCCTGATGACCGTCAAGGAGTTTGTTCATGAAACCCAGTCCAAGTTCCAGATGGAAATTCACCAATGGAAAAACCTTTTGATTCGTTATGACAATCCCAAACGCTTCGAGAAAAACCTGGCCTCCTTTCGTCGGCTGTGCGATGAAACGCAAGGATTGCTCATCGGCACACACCAAATGGCGTTGCGCGAGAATCTCAACGATGCTGCCTTGCTGCAAACCCTGATTGCCGAACATGCGGCCATCGACCAACGCTACCTGAACGCCTTGACCCATTTGAACCCTCACGACCCCGCTTCCGTCGCTGTGGTCGATAACCTCGTTTACGGGGTTGACCGGCATAT
>JAJYQG010000026.1 GCA_021794775.1 Pseudomonadota bacterium | reverse complement strand
GGTGTCGGGGCGCGGTTTGACTTGCGACGCATCCCATCGGAAGAGCCTGGGATGGCACCACGGGAAATATGGAGCAACGAAGCACAAGAACGTTTTGTGCTGGCCATCGACGCAACGCGCCTTGATGAATTTGCGGCTTTATGTGCGAGAGAGTCGTGTCCTTTCGCGGTGGTGGGACAAGGGACCGACGATGGTCGTCTGACTGTGGTGGATCCGTTGCTTGGCAACACGCCGGTGGATATGGAACTCGATACCTTGCTGGGTAAACCACCACGCATGAATCGCCAGGATGAACGCCGGGAACGTCGGCAGCCTTTGTTGCGGCTTCCTGCTGTTGGCCAGCATTTTCGTGAAGGGCTCATGCGTGTGTTGCGTTTACCGGTGGTGGCGGATAAATCTTTTTTGATCACCATCGGGGATCGCACGGTGGGTGGGCTTTGCGTCCGTGATCCATGCGTCGGGCCCTGGCAGGTTCCGGTCGCTGATGTGGCGGTGACGGCGGCTGACTTTTCGGGTTGGCATGGCGAAGCTTTTGCTGTAGGGGAGCGCGCTCCGCTGGCCTTGTTATCGGGTCCCGCCTCGGGACGCATGGCCTTGGCCGAGGCGCTGACCAATCTTGCGGCAGCCGATGTGCGTCTTGAGCAGGTGCGTTTATCGGCCAACTGGATGGCGGCAGCGGGGACGCCGGGAGAGGATGCCAGTCTTTACGATACGGTGCATGCTGTCCGCGATCTCTGTGTGTCGTTGGGGGTAAGCATCCCGGTTGGCAAAGACTCACTTTCCATGAAAACTGTGTGGCAGGATGACCGTGGGGCACAACAGCGTGTGACATCACCTTTGTCGTTGGTGGTGACGGCCTTTGCTGTTTGCCATGATGTGCGTCAAACGTTGACACCCGAGTTGGCACGCCTGGCAGAACCGACCGATCTGTGGCTGATTGATTTGGGGCAGGGCAAGCAGCGGTTGGGTGGCAGTGCGTTGGCTCAGGTCTATGGTCAAGTGGGCGATGTCCCTCCCGATCTTGAGGACCCGCAGTTGTTGCCGTGTTTTTTCAATGCGCTGAGGGCGTTGCGTGCTGAGGGCATCATTCTCGCTTACCACGATCGGGCCGATGGCGGTGTTCTGGTGTCTTTGTTGGAGATGCTGTTGGCGTCGCGCCAGGGTCTATGTCTGGAAATTCCTGAAGAGGCTGAGGGATGGAGCTGGTGCTTCAACGAGGAACTGGGTGCCGTGGTTCAGGTTGCTCGTTCTCGTCGCGAAGAATTTTTAAGCCACTTGTCGCAGGCTGGTTTGGCACAGAAGGCCGTGGCGTTGGGTTCGCCGGACGATTCAGGCCGCTGCGTTGTACGTTGTGGCCAGGACGTGTGGTTGGATGAGACGCTGGTGTCGTTGCATCAAGCCTGGTCAGAGACGTCCTATCGCATTCAGTCACTGCGCGACGATCCTGAGTGTGCCCGAGAGGCCTACGAGCGCCTGGGGCGGGATACGGGGCTGGTTTCTCGTCTTACATTCGATCCCAGGGATGATCGTACGGCTCCCTATCTGAATCGAGGGGCACGACCGCGCGTGGCTGTGTTGCGCGAGCAGGGGGTCAATGGCCAGGTGGAAATGGCGTATGCCTTTGACCATGCAGGTTTTGAGGCGGTGGATGTGCACATGAACGATTTGCGCCAGGGACGCCATGATCTTGCCTCCTTCAGCGCCTTGGCGGCTTGCGGCGGATTCTCGTTTGGAGATGCGCTGGGAGCAGGAGGAGGCTGGGCCAAGTCAATCCTCTGGGATGAGCGCTTGCGCCACCAATTTGAAGCGTTCTTTCATCGTGCCGATACGTTGGGATTGGGTATATGCAATGGTTGCCAGATGATGAGCCAGTTGTCGGGCATGATTCCGGGCGCCGATCACTGGCCCCGATTCATGCGTAACCGGTCGGAGCAGTTTGAGGCACGTCTTTCTCTGGTTCGGGTAGAAAAAACGCCTTCTTTGTTTCTCGCTGGGATGGCGGGCAGTGTCATGCCTGTACCGGTGGCCCATGGCGAGGGCCGTGCGTTGTTTGTTCATGAAGAACAAGCGGGGGAGGCCATGCCCCTGGTGGCGCTGCGTTACGTCGAGGGAGACGGTACGGTGGCGACAGCGTACCCTGCCAATCCCAACGGTTCGCCCCATGGTATTGCAGGGCTGACGTCGCGGGATGGAAGGTTTACCATTGCCATGCCCCATCCTGAAAGACTGGTGCGGCGTATCCAGGGGTCCTGGAATGCTGCGGAATGGGGAGAATCAGGGCCGTGGTTGCGCATGTTCCAGAATGCGCGTCAGGCCTTGGGCTGATCCCTGCCTGGTTGGTGCGGTCTCCAGCCAGGCAAGGGGTCAGGGGATTACTGGCCTTGAATGGAAGCTTGGCTTTGCAGCTGTTGCAGGTGTTGCTGGAACGCTTGCTCCTGCATGGCTTGACTCAGCTTGGCCTTGACTTCGTCGAAGGGAGGGGCCTTCAAGGGACGGATGTCGATGACGCGAATGACATGGTAACCAAAAGGCGACTTGACCGGTGTGTCGGTGGTCTCACCTTTCTTGAGCTTGACCATGGCTTCGCTGAAATTCTTGTCGTAGACTGAGGGAGCCGCCCAGCCCAGCTTGCCGCCGTTGTTCTTGGAACCTGGGTCTTTGCTTTTGTCCTTCGCCAGTTTCTCGAAGCTGGCACCCTTTTTCAGTTGGGTGATGATGCCTTGGGCTTCAGCCTCGTTATCCACCAGAATATGCTCGGTAAGATATTCATGGTCGCCGGCAACGGCCTTCATACGGTCGTACTCGGCGTGCAGAGCCTGGTCGCTGACCGGATGATTTTTCAGGTAATACTCATGGTAGGCGGCAGCTGTGAGCTGCTCTTTCATGAAATCAAGCTGGCTTTGCAATTCCTGACTTTTCGTGATGCCGTCTTTGCGAGCTTGATCGTTGATCAACTGCAGGATGACGATTTCATTCCTGACCCCGCGATCCAGATCGGATCCCGGTGCATGGCCCCGGGCAATCTGCATGTCGGTGACAAATTTGATGCGCGATGCCGGAATGGTTTCACCATTGACCACCAGAGGAGCCGATGCGGCAGCAGGCTGATTTTGTTCGGCGTAAGCCAAGGTCAAGGTCAGCGAACCTCCGACCAGGGTCAGGGAGAGCAACGTGTGTTTGAGTTTCATGGAACAATATCCTTCAAGTAGGATGGATGGAGTTTAGGGTGCCTGTGCGTCCAGTTGCAGGGCGTGAATTTTCTGTTGCATCAATGTACCGAGAGAAGTATAGATCAGTCGGTGCACTTCAAGGCGTGATAGACCGCGAAATTTTTCGGATACGATGCGGATGCGATAATGTCCTCCCCCATGCTTGGCACCCGCGTGCCCACGGTGCTGGTCGCTGTCATCTTCCACGATGAGGATGGTGGGCGATAAGGATGACAAGCATTGCCGGATCTCGGTGACGACGTCGTTCATGAGCGGTCATCCAGGAAGCGTGAGAGGTAGATGCCTTGGGCCACGATGAATACCACCATGATGGCCATGAGTCCGAACAGCTTGAATTTGACCCAAACGGCCTCCGGGAAGGTAAAAGCGACGTACAGGTTGAGGGCGCCCAACGCAAGGAAGAAGAAGCTCCAAATCAGGTTCAGTCGCGCCCAGATTGCATCGGGTAGCTGCAACTGCTGCGACAGCAACGCCTTGATCGGGTTGCGGCCGAACAGCAGCGGTCCAAGAGCCAGGATAAGCGCAAAGATCCAGTACAGCACCGTGGGTTTCCAGCGAATGAAGGCTGTGGCATCGATCCCCGCGATGGGGTGAAAATGGGTCAAGAGGATCAGGCCGCCAAACAAGGTGATGACGCCAAAACCAATCCAGGCCGTGGCATCAACTTTGCGCTCTGTCAGCAACAGGAAACCGATTTGCAACACGCTGGCAAGAATGGCGCTGCCTGTCGCCCAGTAAATGCCGCCCCATTGGTAGGCAAGAAAAAAGAGCGCTACGGGAAATAAGTCAAAAAAGATTTTCATTCCGGCCAGTGCGTCGGCGGGGACTATCCGCGATCACGCTTAACAATCAAAAGGTTACTTGTTGAGGGAATGAAGTGTTTCGCGTACATGCCCCGAGTTTGATATGATGAATAAACAATGCGTTCAGCGATATTAATGCAAAACATAGACTTGCACAATCATTCCCGCGTTTCGGACGGGGTGTTGACCCCCAGTGAACTGGTGGTACTGGCAGCGGATAACAGCGTGGCTGGCGTGGCCTTGACCGATCACGATGACTTGGCTGGTTTGGGAGAGGCGCGACAGGCGGCCGCCCTTCAACGGATCGGGTTTGTTGCGGGTGTTGAGATCTCGGTAACGTGGGATGGGAAAACGCTGCATGTGGTGGGATTGGGGGTGGATGAAACCAATTTGGCGCTGCAGCAAGGTCTGGCGCAATTGCGTCAAGGGCGCCACGAACGTGCCCTGAAAATGGCCGGGGATCTGGCGCGGGCCGGGGTTGCCGGCGCTTGGGAGGGGGCGCGAAGCCACGCTCAGCATTCTGCCATCCTTACCCGTACGCATTTTGCCCGGTTCTTGGTGGAGCGCGGTATGGCGCGGGATGTTTCGTCGGTGTTCAAGCGTTTCCTGGTGAAAGGCAAACCGGGCTATGTGGCCCATCGCTGGGCAGGACTGGCCGAAGCGCTGGCCTGGATTCTTGGCGCAGGTGGGGTGGCGGTGTTGGCGCATCCGGGGCGTTACGCCATGAACCCGCGCGAGATGGAACGCTTGCTTGGCGAATTTTCTGATCTGGGGGGGCGTGGTATCGAAGTATCGACGGCCAACCATTCGCAGGAAGAACGTGAGCGTTTTGCTGGGTTAGCGCGGTACTATGGATTGCTGGCTTCACGCGGAGCCGATTATCATGGGCCTGGTGAAAGCCGTTGCGAGCCAGGGCGGATCCCTTTGTTGCCAATGGGGTTGACTCCCGTATGGGAAGACGAACGTTTGCGCGATCAATTGATCATTTGAGAAGACTGAGGAGTTTATAAACCATGTATCCCGATCGCGTGCTCTCTGGGATGCGCCCCACAGGGGCTTTGCATCTGGGTCACTATCAAGGCGTTCTGAAAAATTGGCTGAAAATTCAGCATGAATTCGAATGCTTCTTTATGGTGGCGGACTGGCATGCGTTGACCACCCATTACGATGCAACCGTGGGCATGGGGGAGCATGTCTGGGAAATGGTGGTTGACTGGTTATCGGCGGGTGTTGATCCGAATCAGGCTACGTTGTTTATTCAGTCGAGGGTCCCCGAACATGCCGAATTGCATCTGCTGTTGTCCATGGTGACCCCGGTGGGATGGCTGGAGCGTGTGCCTACCTACAAAGAGCAGCAGCAAAAACTGGCGGATCGGGATCTGTCTTCATACGGGTTTCTGGGCTACCCTCTTTTGCAAGCGGCCGATATTCTTCTATACCGGGCCAATCGGGTACCTGTTGGAGAAGACCAGGTTCCTCACATTGAGTTTGCCCGAGAAGTGGCGCGTCGTTTCAATCATTTTTATGGGCGAGAGCCGGATTTTGAGCAGAATGCGTTACGTGCCGCAGCCAAGATGGGAAACAAGAAATCACGTCTTTTCCTGGAATTCCGGACGCGTTATACCGAAAAAGGGGATGTCGAGGCGGTGATGGCAGCCAAGGATATGTTGGCCGAGGCTCAGAATCTGTCGCTGGGAGACCGGGAACGTCTGTTTGGCTACCTTGAAGGCAATGGCAAGAAAATTTTGGCTGAACCGCAGGCTTTATTGACAGAAGCCTCGAGATTGCCTGGACTGGATGGCCAGAAAATGTCCAAGTCGTATGGCAATACCCTGCCTTTACGTCTGGAGGAAAACGAACTGCGGCGCAAGATAGCGGGTATGATGACCGATGAAGCACGCAAGTTGCGCACCGATCCGGGAGAGCCTACCCGCTGTCCCGTGTATGCCTATCATAAGCTGTACAGCAATGAAGCTACCTTGACCTGGGTGGAAGAGGGGTGTCGCAGTGCCGGGATTGGATGCGTTCAGTGCAAGCAGCCGATCGGGGATGCAATCTGGGCTGAGTTGAAACCTTTGCGTGAGCGTGCTCAGATGTATCAGGAAGATCCTACCCTGGTGCGCAACATTCTTGCCGATGGTTGCGAGCGAGCCCAACAATTGGCGTCCGATACCTTGCGTGATGTGCGCGAGGCGATGGGACTGCTTTATACGTGATCCTCGTCAAAGAACAGGCGTGGGTTAATTAGATGCGATCCTCGGGAGCGTAGCTGGGGCGTGTGCGCGTTGGCAGATTCTGCTGTGGATCGCTGCAACGGAGGTAATGATGATGGAACGGCAGCGACTGCATAAGGTGTTGGCCCAGTCTGGGCTGGGGTCACGCCGGGACATGGAAGCCCTGATTGAACAAGGGCGCGTGAGAATCAATGGACAAGTTGCCGAGGTCGGTGCATCCATTGGCGAGGAAGATCGGGTCACGGTGGATCAGCGCCCGGTGCGCTTGCAACGGGGGGAGCCCAAGATACGGGTGCTGCTGTACCATAAGCCCGAGGGTGAGATTGTCAGTCGCGCTGACCCTCAAGGGCGACCTTCGGTATTCACTTCCTTGCCTATCATCAAGGGCGGTAAGTGGGTCAGCGTTGGACGCCTTGACTTCAATACCAGTGGTCTGCTGATCTTCACAACCAGCGGTACGCTGGCCCAGCGCTTGACCCACCCAAGCTTTGAAGTGGAGCGGGAGTATGCCGTTCGTACTATAGGTTCGTTGAGCGAAGAGCAGATGCGAGAGGCTTGCCGAGACATTCCGCTGGAAGATGGTCCGGCCCATTTTGAATCTTTGATCGATCTTGGCGGGGAAGGTAGCAACCATTGGTACCGCGTGGTTCTCCGGGAGGGAAGAAACCGTGAGGTGCGGCGCATGTTTGCCGCCATGCATTGCATGGTAGGACGATTGATGCGGGTCCGTTTTGGGGCCGTGGTGCTTCCGCCCAGGCTCAAGAGAGGCCAATTTATTGAGCTCGATGAAGCGGAAATCCGTCGGCTTGTGCAGTGGGCGGGTATGGATTCAAGTCATGCAGAGCAAGCTGGAAAATCGGTGAAGCCAACGCGCGAAAGGGTTACGCAACGCCCATCAGCGCCTCGCGCGACAACGCAAAAACGTGGCGCTCGCCATGCTCGAGGTCAAGCCAGATAAACGGCAAATCGGGGAAGGCCTGTTCCAGCGCATCAGCCTGGTGACCGATTTCGACCACCAGCCAACCCTGCGGCGTCAAGCGAGGGGCAGCGCTCGACAGAATGCGTCGTACATGTTCCAACCCATCGGTTCCGCTGGCCAGGGCCAATTCAGGTTCGTGACGGTACTCGGGAGGAAGGTTGTCCATCGCTCGGCGGTCAACATAAGGGGGGTTGGCGATGATGAGGTCATAACCCGAGCGTGCCAAGGGCGCAAGAAGATCTCCCTGCAACAGTTGGAGGCGTTCATCAAGGCCGTAGCGTTGGCGATTGATGGCGGCTACGGCTAAGGCATCCTGAGACAAATCGGTGGCATCAACCAGGGCTTCAGGGCATTTAAGGGCTAGAAGCACGGCCAAGGAGCCTCCGCCGGTGCAGATATCGGCAACCCGTGTTGGCTCGTACCAGTCATCGATCAGAGCGTCCAAACCATCTGCCAGGACCTCGGCCAGGAAAGAGCGGGGAATGAGAACCCTTTCGTCACAGTAAAAAGAAAGACCGCCAAGCCAGGCTTCATGGGTTAGGTAGGGGACAGGGATACGATGTGTGATGCGTTTTTCAAGCAGTTCAAGAAATCGGGCTTTTTCCTCGGGAAGCAAGTGTGCCTGCAACCATGGTGTTGGATCTTCATCCCGCGGCAAGGCCAGGGTATGAAGCAGCAGGTGACGGGCTTCTTCCTGCGCTCCGGGAAATCCATGGCCGAAGAAGACGTCGGCACGGGACAAAGCGCTGACACCATAGCGCCACAGATCCAGCAGGGTTGTCAGAGGGGCTAGCGGGGTATGGGTCATGAGCGGCTCAACAGATTCAGCAGGATATGTTGGTAGATCGCGGACAACTGTGCGGGAGCCGAGACATCGATGCACTCATTGCGCTGATGGATGGTGGCGTTGCATGGCCCGAGCTCAACCACTTCACTGCCCAGTTGAATGAGAAAACGGCCATCCGATGTGCCCCCTGATGTGGAGATGTCCGGTTCCATCCCCGTGACTTGTTGCACGGCCTGTTGCACGGTTTGCACCAGGGTCCCGCGTGGTGTCAGGAAAGGCTCGGCGCCCAGCGTCCACTGGACCTCGGCATCCAGGTGATGGCGCGACAAAAGTGCGTCGACACGCTGCCGAAGGCTGTCGGCGCTACTGGCAGGGGAGAAGCGAAAATTGAACCAGGCCGTCAGTTCGCCGGGAATGACGTTTCCGGCGCCGGTACCGCTTTGCACGTTGGAAACCTGGAAGGTGGTCGCTGGAAAGTCTTCGGATGGCTCATCCCAGATGGTGCTGGCAAGTTCTGCCAAGGCGGGTGCTGCCAGGTGAATAGGGTTGCGGGCCAGATGGGGATAGGCGACATGTCCTTGTTGACCCCTGACGGTGAGAACGCCGGATAGGGAGCCTCGTCGTCCATTTTTGAGGGTGTCTCCCAGTTGGTGCACGGAGGTGGGTTCTCCGACCAGGCAATAAGCAGGAATCTGTTGCGTCGCCAGAAGCCAGTCGACGACGCGGGTCGTTCCATCGGTGGCGGGCCCTTCTTCATCGGATGTCAGCAACAGGGCCAGCGAGCCCGGAAGATCGGGATGCGCGGCCAGCAAAGCTTCAATGGCCGTGACAAAAGCGGCCAGAGAAGCCTTCATGTCGGCAGCACCGCGGCCAAACAGGAAGCCATCGCGAATGACGGGTTCAAAGGGGGGGGAAGCCCAGCGATCTTCGGGCCCCGGGGGCACAACATCGGTATGGCCCGCCAGCACGATCAGAGGTTCTGTGGCGCCGCGGCGCAACCAGAGGTTGCTGACATCGCCAAACTTCAGGTGGGTTGCGACAAAGCCCAGCGGAGCCAGGCGCTGGGCAATCAGGTGCTGGCATCCGTCGTCCTGAGGAGTCACGGAGCGCCGTTGAATCAGTTCGGCGGTCAACGAAAGCGTGGGGTCGGGCATCAATCGCCCCGCAACAAGTCGTTGATGCTGGTTTTGGCTCGAGTTTTGGCGTCAACTTTCTTGACGATGACGGCGCAGTACAAGCTGGCTTGCCCGCGGGATGAGGGTAGGTTCCCGGCTACGACGACCGATCCCGGCGGGATATGACCATAATGGACGGAATCCGTTTCCCGGTCGTAAATTTTGGTGCTCTGGCCGATGTAGACCCCCATGGAGATCACGGAGCCTTCGCCGACAATGACCCCTTCGACGATTTCCGAACGTGCGCCAATGAAGCAATGATCTTCGATGATGGTTGGATTGGCCTGTATCGGTTCAAGGACGCCGCCAATGCCGACGCCGCCCGAAAGATGGACATGCTTGCCGATTTGGGCGCAGGAGCCAACGGTGGCCCATGTGTCGACCATCGTCGATTCGTCCACATACGCACCTATGTTGACGTAGGAAGGCATCAGCACCACATTGCGACCAATGAAGCAGCCGCGCCGTGCTGTGGCTGGGGGCACAACGCGAAATCCACCATGGGAAAAAGCATGATCATCGTGGTTGCGAAACTTGCTGTCCACCTTATCCCAGTATTGGGTAAAGCAGCCGTCAAAGCGGACACTGGGTTGCAAGCGAAACG
>JAJYQG010000084.1 GCA_021794775.1 Pseudomonadota bacterium | reverse complement strand
AAGGTGATCGCGGCCGGCGATGTGGTTCCTGCCAAGAAACCAGCTCCCGATATTTACCTATGGGCGTTGGAACGATTGGGTGTGCCCGCTTCGTCTTGCCTTGCCTTCGAAGACTCGGACAACGGGCTGAAATCTGCCCGTGCAGCAGGTCTCACCACGCTGGTAACGGTTAATGAGTATACCGCTCACCAGTCTTTTGACGGAGCTGCGGCGATCATCAGTGATCTCGGGGAAGCGGCTGTTCCCTACCGCCGCATTCAGGGTCCCTTGCCGCAACAGGGCATCATCACGTTGGAATCCTGCCGTCAACTCCTGATGCAGCAAGGGGTTGAAGGCTAAAACAACAAAGCCTGCAGATGCAGGCTTTGTGGCATTACTCAGCGTCATCCGCTGCCGTTTCTACGAGCGGTCGGTCTACCAATTCGACAAAGGCCATGGGCGCATTGTCTCCTTGTCTGAATCCAAATTTAAGAATCCTGACATAACCTCCTGGACGGGCCTTATAGCGAGGACCCAGTTCATTGAACAGCTTCATGACCATATCACGGTCACGCAAACGGTTGAACGCGAGGCGATGGTTGGCGGGAGTTGGTTCTTTGGCCAAAGTAATCAAGGGCTCAACCACACGACGCAATTCCTTTGCTTTGGGCAAAGTTGTTTTGATGGCTTCATGCAAAAAGAGCGAGTTCGCCATGTTGCGCAGCATGGCCAAACGGTGGCTGGTGGTACGGTTGAGTTTACGGTTGCTTAAACGATGACGCATGATTATATCCTTATGATTTCGTTCATTTATTAGTAATGCGCAGGAAGCGCTTATGGTTTAACGAGAAAAGTTTAACGATGAAGTTCCAGTCCTGCCGGGGGCCAATTTTCAAGTTTCATGCCTAAGGTCAGCCCCTTGTTGGCCAAGACTTCCTTGATCTCGTTCAGAGACTTGCGACCCAGATTAGGTGTCTTGAGCAATTCGGTTTCTGTGCGCTGGATCAAATCGCCGATGTAATAAATGTTTTCGGCTTTAAGACAGTTGGCAGAACGCACCGTGAGTTCAAGATCGTCAACCGGTTGGAGCAGAACCGGATCGACCTGGGGAGCTCGCGTAGCTTCACTGGAAATGGGCGTTCCTTGCAGGTCAGCAAAAACCGACAATTGATCCACGAGTACCCTTGCCGCCATACGAATCGCTTCTTCAGGCTCGATGGCGCCATTGGTTTCAATATCCATCACCAAGCGATCGAGATCGGTTCTCTGCTCGACGCGGGCGCTCTCCACCCCATAGCTGACCCGTCGCACGGGGCTGTAGGAAGCATCCAGCTGAATGCCATTCACAGCGTGGGACTCGTCATTGCTGGGGCGCATGGAAGCTGGCTCATAGCCATAACCCTTGGCCACACGTACCTGCATTTCCAACTTGCCTCCCACCGTCAGATGGGCGATGACATGGCCTGGATTGATGATCTCGACATGGTGTTGAGGGTCAAAATCAGCCGCGGTAACAACACAAGGACCTTCCTTGGCAAGGGTCAGAATGGTGTCATCATGCTGATGCAACTTGAGCACCACCCCTTTCAGGTTGAGAAGAAGATCAACGACATCTTCCTGGATGCCTTCTACGGTCGAATACTCATGGACCACGTTGGTGATGCGCGCTTCCACCGGCGCAAAGCCAGGCATGGATGACAACAAGATACGACGCAAAGCATTACCCAGCGTATGGCCGTACCCGCGTTCAAAAGGCTCCATCACGATCTTCGCATGATTGGGATGAATATTTTGAACTTCAATGGAACGAGGTTTCAAGAAATTTGACTTAGAGTCTTGTTGCATCATCTATCCTTCATGAATAACGTCAGGATGGTCAGCTTACGGCCGATTACTTCGAATACAATTCAACGATCAGCGATTCGTTGATGGTTGCTGACAATTCGCTGCGTTCTGGACGTGCCTTGAACACACCCTTCATCGCCTTGATATCCACCTCAAGCCACTCAGGAAAACCACGGCCTTCAGCTGCTTCCAAAGCGGCCTTGACGCGCAATTGCTGACGGGACTTTTCCGCCACTTCAACCTGATCGCCGGGACGGAGATGATACGAGGGGATATTAACACGTCGCCCATTGACAACCAAGGCATTGTGACGCACAATTTGGCGAGCTTCGACGCGCGAAGCCCCGAACCCCATCCGGTAAGCCACGTTATCCAGACGGCTTTCCAGGCTTTTGAGCAAATTGTCACCGGTAATGCCGCGGGCGCTATCAGCTGCCTGGTAAGTGCGGCGGAACTGACGCTCAAGAATGCCGTAAATACGACGAACCTTCTGCTTGGCACGCAACTGGACACCATAGTCCGACTGACGAACCTGCTTTTGACCATGTTGGCCCGGAGCATAGGAACGACGTTCAATGGCGCATTTTTCGGTAAAACATTTTTCGCCCTTGAGGAAAAGTTTTTCTCCCTCGCGACGGCATTGACGACATTTTGCATCAAGATTTCTAGCCACAATATTCTCCTGTGACGTTTAGATACGACGTTTTTTCGGTGGACGGCAACCGTTATGCGGCACCGGGGTAACATCCGAAATGCTGGTGATCTTGAACCCGACCGAGTTCAAGGCACGAACGGCAGATTCTCTACCGGGGCCTGGCCCCTTGATGCGCACTTCAAGATTCTTGACCCCACATTCCTGGGCTGCTTTGCCAGCATTTTCGGCGGCAATCTGGGCAGCAAAAGGCGTACTCTTGCGTGAACCTTTAAAACCATTGCTTCCCGACGTAGCCCATGACAGTGCATTGCCTTGACGGTCCGTGATGGTCACGATG
The DNA here is from genome assembly GCA_021794775.1 of Pseudomonadota bacterium. GTDB lineage: Bacteria > Pseudomonadota > Gammaproteobacteria > Burkholderiales > Ferrovaceae > Ferrovum. The sequence continues at coordinate 7,440 of JAJYQG010000084.1, read as the reverse complement.
GTATTGTTGAAGGAAGCATGGATATGTGCAATGCCTTCTGCAACATTCTTCTTGACCTTTTTACGTGCGCGAGCCGACGCATTGGATTTGACCATAACTATCTCCTACGATTACTTGGTGGTCCGCACAGCTTTGCGCGGGCCCTTGCGAGTTCGTGCATTGGTGCGGGTACGCTGACCACGACAAGGCAAGCCACGGCGATGACGAGTGCCGCGGTAGCTGCCAAGGTCCATCAGCCGCTTGATATTCAGGGATACTTCACGACGCAAGTCACCTTCGACGGCAAACTTCGTCACTTCAACACGGAGGCGTTCCATATCCGCATCGGTGAGTTCCATGATCTTTTTGCTGGTTTCAACGCCAGCAGCCGAACAAATCTGTTTGGCCCGCGACCGACCAATACCATAGATGGCGGTCAAGGCGATTTCAGCATGTTGATGGTTAGGGATGTTGACCCCGGCAATACGAGCCATATTCGTCCTCAGATAAACAGATTAATAATCAGCCTTGGCGCTGTTTGTGACGTGGATCTTCGCAAATGACGCGCAGAACGCCCTTGCGACGAACCAGCTTGCACTTGCGACAGACTTTCTTTACCGATGCTTGCACTTTCATGATAGCTCTCCCACAAACCGTGTCATTTGGCACGGAAAATAATACGACAACGTGTCAGATCGTAGGGCGTCAACTCCACGGTCACTTTATCTCCAGGAAGAATCCGTATGTAATGCATACGCATCTTCCCTGAGATATGTCCCAACACCACATGATCATTTTCAAGCTTGACCCTGAAGGTGGCATTGGGCAGGGTTTCCAGGATTTCCCCCTGCATTTCGATCGTATCTTCCTTGGCCACTTTTACTTACTCCCCTGGCCTTTGAAATTTGCCTTCTTGAGAAGACTTTCATACTGTTGCGACATCATATAGGTCTGAACCTGTGCCATGAAATCCATGGTAACCACCACGATGATCAACAGGGATGTTCCGCCAAAGTAGAAGGGAACATTAAACTTGACGATCAGAAACTCAGGCAGAAGACAAACCAAGGCAATGTATATGGCTCCCGTCAACGTCAAACGGGTCAGAATCTTGTCGATGTAACGGGCCGTCTGTTCTCCCGGTCGAATCCCCGGAATAAACGCACCACTTTTTTTCAGGTTATCGGCCGTTTCTTTACTGTTAAAAACGAGAGCCGTATAAAAGAAACAGAAAAACAGAATGGCGCACGTGTAAAGGACAACATAAACAGGCTGTCCAGGGCTCAACATGGAGCTGATATCTTTCAGCCAACCGAAATGATCGCGACTGCCAAACCAACCCGCCAACGTCGCCGGAAACAAGATGATGCTGCTGGCAAAAATGGGAGGAATGACGCCGGCCATATTGAGCTTCATGGGCAAATGGCTGCTCTGTCCACCATAAATCTTGTTGCCAACTTGCCGCTTGGCATAGTTGACGGTGATTTTGCGTTGGCCCCGTTCCACGAAAACAACCAGAGCGGTAACCGCAATCACAGCAGCAAATATGGCCAACGCCAGAAACCAGCTGAATGATCCTGTCCGAACCAATTCCAAGGTGCTTCCAACAGCGCGCGGAAGGCCCGCAACAATCCCGCTGAAGATGATGAGGGAAATACCGTTCCCAATGCCACGTTCCGTGATTTGCTCCCCCAACCACATCAAAAACATCGTCCCGGTGACCAGCGTTAACGCCGTCCCCAGACGAAACATGATGCCAGGTTCGATCACCAGTCCAGGCTGAGCCTCCAGGGCGACTGCAATTCCCATCGCTTGAAAAAAGGCCAGAACCACCGTGCCATAGCGGGTGTATTGCGTAATTTTGCGACGTCCAGCCTCACCTTCCTTTTTCAGGGCTTCAAACGATGGGATAACCGTCGTGAGCAGCTGCATGATGATCGAAGATGAAATATAAGGCATGATGCCAAGGGCAAACACCGTAAAACGCGAAAGGGCGCCACCCGAGAACATGTTGAACATGCCCAGAATCCCGGACTGCTGACTGTTAAACAGTTTGGACAGTTCGTCGGGATTGATGCCAGGAACAGGAATATGGGCGCCCAGTCGATACACAACCAAGGCCCCTACGACAAACCACAAGCGGCGCTTGAGATCGTCGAGTTTTCCTGATGACAAATGATTCGGGATGGCAGCCAAGTGGGTTTACTCCGCCGGAGCCTCGGAGAAATTACCGCCAGCAGCGAGGATTGCAGCCTTGGCTCCTGCTGTTGCAGCAACACCCACCAAAGTGAAAGCACGATGGACTTCGCCCTTAAGAAAGACTTTAGCCGACAAGGCATGCATCGGAATGAGTCCGGCCTGTTTCAGGGTCAACAAGTCAACCTGACCACCTTCCAGACGCATGAGGTCAGCCAGGCGAACCTGAGCAGCATCGGCCTTGGTCATGGAAACAAAACCACGTTTGGGAAGTCGGCGTTGCAAAGGCATTTGACCGCCTTCAAAACCAACCTTGTGAAATCCACCCGAACGAGATTTCTGTCCTTTATGACCACGCCCGGCAGTTTTTCCCAGACCACTTCCAATGCCACGACCGACACGACGGCGAGGACGCTTGGCACCTTCACCCGGTTTGATGTTATTGAGTTCCATGCTATCTCCTTAGTCGCAGCGCACCAAATGAGAAACCTTGGCAGCCATGCCCCGGTTTTCTGCGGTATCCGCAACTTCTACCGTATGGTTCATTCTGCGCAGACCCAGGCCACGTACGCAGCTGCGGTGTGACTGAATGGCGCCAATCACGCTTTTTACCAGCGTTACCTTAAATGTTTTGGTTGCCTGCTGCGTCATGATTACTCCATGATTTCTTCGATGGTCTTGCCACGCTTGGCGGCCACTTCTGAAGGACGACGGGTCGCTTCAAGACCATTCAATGTTGCGCGGATGACGTTATAGGGATTGGTTGAGCCGATGCACTTGGCCAAGACGTTGGTCACCCCCATCACTTCAAATACGGCACGCATGGGGCCGCCGGCAATGATCCCGGTACCTTCTGAGGCGGGCTGCATGAAGACCTTGGCGGCGCCATGCTCACCAACCACCTGATGGTAGAGCGTTCCGTTCTTCAAGTTGATCTTGACCATTTTGCGACGTGCCTGTTCCATGGCCTTCTGAACAGCGACGGGAACTTCACGGGACTTACCTTTGCCCATGCCGATACCGCCATCGCCATCGCCAACCACGGTCAAGGCCGCAAAACCCAGAATACGACCGCCTTTGACCACCTTGGTGACACGGTTAACAGCCACCATTTTTTCGCGCAAACCATCTCCGCGATCTTCGTTATCATTCTTTGCCATGATCTATCCTTTGGCCCGGTAATTAAAACTGAAGTCCATGTTCACGCGCCGCATCCGCCAAGGCCTTGACACGACCGTGATAGCGAAAACCGGAACGATCAAACGCAACTTGCGCCACACCTGCTGCTTTGGCCTTTTCTGCAATTCTCTGACCAATCAGCACAGCTGCTGCAATATTGCCGCCATTGGCCAACTGGGTGCGGACTTCGGGCTCCAGCGTCGAAGCACTGGCCAGGACCTTGGAACCGCTGGCATCAATAATCTGAGCGTAAACATGCTGGTTGGTTCGGTGAACCGTCAAACGGTTAACCCTCAACTCGGCAATCTTGGCCCGCGTACGGCGGGCACGACGCAACCTTCCATTTTCATGCATCATGATGATTTCGCCTTATTTCTTCTTGGTTTCTTTGATGATCACGCGTTCATCGGCATACCGTACACCCTTGCCCTTGTAGGGCTCCGGCTTGCGGTACGCGCGAACTTCCGCCGCGACCTGACCAACCTGCTGCCGATCGATGCCCTTGATCAGAATTTCAGTCTGGGTCGGGGTCTCAACCTTGATACCGACGGGCATTTGATGAACCACGGGGTGGGAAAAGCCCAATGAAAGATTGAGCTTGTCACCTGCCGCCTGGGCGCGATAACCCACGCCAACCAGTTGCAGCTTCTTTTCCCAACCTTTGGACACGCCCGTGACCATGTTGGAAACCAGAGCACGCAACGTACCAGACATGGCATTGGCCTGAGCGGTTTCATTGGCTGGAGCAAACATCAACTGATTGCCCTCTTGGGTCACACTAACCAAGGCACCAACATGCTGTGTCAAGGTACCCAAAGGGCCCTTAACAGTAATGGCCTGCTCGGCTTGGCTTACTTCCACTTTTTCTGGGATAGCCACGGGATATTTGGCGATTCTGGACATCTTGCTTCTCCTTTAGGCCACGACGCACAATACTTCGCCGCCAACATTCTGACGACGAGCTGCGCGATCGGTAATCACGCCCATCGGAGTGGAAACGATGGCCACACCCAAGCCATTCATCACCTTGGGAATATCTTGCGCCCCTTTGTACACCCGCAGCCCTGGACGACTCACACGTTCGATCATTTCGATCACGGGGCGTCCCGCATAATACTTGAGGGTCAGTTCTATGAGAGGTTTGCTGTCGTGCGCATGAACTTGCACGGCCTCAATGTAACCTTCATCTTTCAGAACCTTGGCAATCGCCTCCTTCAAACGCGAAGAAGGCATGGTCACGGTGGTTTTTTCCGCTTGTTGTGCATTGCGGATACGCGTCAGCATATCGGCTATGGGATCTGTCATACTCATCGAATGGGCTCCTGCGACTACCAGCTGGCTTTTGTAATGCCTGGAATTTCGCCACGCATTGCAATTTCACGAAGTTTGTTACGACCCAAACCGAATTTCCGATAGACGCCGCGAGGACGACCGGTTAACGCGCAGCGATTGCGCAGACGGGAGGGACTTGAGTTCCTGGGAAGATTTTGAAGCGACAAGCGGGCAGCATAGCGCACATCTTCGTCTGCTTTGCTGTCATTGATGGTCGCCTGCAATTCAGCACGCTTGGCAGCGTACTTCTTCACCGTTTCACGACGCTTCAACTCACGATTGATCAAAGAAACTTTGGCCACGATTAACCTCAGACTTTCAGTGGGAATTTAAAGGCCAGCAACAATGCTTTTGCTTCGGCATCGGTTTTGGCGGTAGTGGTAATGGTGATATTCATTCCACGGACAGCATCGATCTTGTCAAACTCGATTTCAGGAAAAATGGTTTGTTCACGCACACCCATGCTGTAGTTGCCACGACCATCAAAAGAGCGGCCAGAAATTCCGCGAAAGTCACGAATGCGCGGGATAGCAACAGCAATCAAACGATCCAGGAATTCATACATACGATCGCGCCTCAGGGTCACCATGCAACCAATGGGATAACCCTGGCGAATTTTGAAACCTGCAATGGACTTGCGGGACTTGGTCACCACCGGCTTTTGGCCAGCGATTTTTTCCATGTCGCCCACCGCATGCTCGATGACTTTTTTGTCAGCGACCGCCTCACCCACACCCATGTTCAGCGTGATCTTGCTGATACGGGGCACTTCCATGATGGATTTATACCCAAACTGTTCTACCAGTTGAGGCACAACCGTTTCTCTGTAAAAATTGTCCAAGCGGCTCATGTTTTCTCTATGTCCTTACGCGTCTACGACTTCGCCGTTCGACTTGAAGAAGCGAACTTTCTTGCCATCTTCCAGAATGCGGATGCCTACACGATCCGCTTTCTGAGTTGCCGGATTGAAGAGTGCGACATTGGAAACATGCAACGGCATTTCCTTGTCAACAATCCCACCCGCTTCGTTCTTGTTTGGATTGGGGCGCACATGTTTACGCACGCGGTTCAGTCCGTCCACAAGAACTTTCTCATCATCGATCATGGAACGTATGGTTCCGCGCTTGCCTTTATCTTTGCCAGCGATGGCAATGACTTCATCACCTTTGCGAAGCTTACGCATGACTGCTCCTATAACACTTCCGGGGCCAGAGAAACAATTTTCATAAATTTCTCCGTTCTCAATTCGCGGGTTACAGGCCCGAAAATCCGGGTCCCGATTGGCTCCAGCTTCGCATTCAGCAAAACCGCCGCATTGCCATCAAACTTGACCAACGATCCGTCGGGCCGACGCACGCCTTTGGCTGTACGGACCACAACAGCATTGTAGACTTCACCTTTCTTAACCCTGCCGCGAGGGGCCGCATTTTTGATGCTGACCTTGATTACGTCACCAATCCCTGCATAGCGGCGCTTTGAGCCGCCCAGGACCTTAATGCACATAACCGACTTTGCACCGGTATTGTCTGCAACATCCAACATTGACTGCATTTGAATCATGATTGTCACCTCTCCAACTTAATTCACCGTGGTTGCTGTTGACCAAATTCAACTTAAACACGGTGACCAGTCTTGGATCCCGCAAGGGGAAATGGTCTTAAACAGAACCGTCGATTGTAGCAGGGTTTTTGCCCAACAGCAAGCTCTTATTCCCTTAAACCTTCTCGGCGCGTGTAACGAGCTCAGCCACACGCCAGGCCTTGGTCCTGGACAAGGGACGGCACTCCTCGATCACCACCACATCACCGGTATGAACCGCATTGTCTTCACTGTGAGCATGATATTTCTTCGAGCGACGAATTACTTTACCAATCGTCTTGTGCAGCACGGTACGTTCCACCAGAACCGTCACCGTTTTGTCCATCTTATCGCTTACCACGGTACCCTGAAGGGTACGGCGCATGGTTTCTGCTGAAGAATCCGTCGTCATTTGCTAGCCTCCTTTTCGGCCATGATGGCTTTCACGCGTGCGATATCGCGACGCAATCTGCCCAATTCACTGGTCTTATTGCTTTGCTGGGTAGCAAGTTGCATCTTCAGGCCAAAACGGGCTTTATTCAGATTGACCAGCTCCTGCCCCAGTTCATCCACGCTTTTAAGTCTCAATTCGCTTGCTTTCATCTCTTTTACCCCAGTTGTCGCGTCACAAAGGTCGTGGCGATCGGCAACTTGGCCGCAGCCAACTGAAACGCTTCTCGCGCCAGCGCTTCATCAACACCGTCCATTTCGTAGAGGACTTTACCTGGTACGATTTCAGCCACAAAATACTCCGGACTACCCTTACCGTTACCCATACGAACTTCAGCAGGCTTGCGTGAAATGGGCTTATCGGGAAATATCCGAATCCAGATTCGCCCACCGCGCTTGATATGGCGTGTCATGGCGCGCCGAGCAGCTTCGATTTGCCGCGCCGTGAGTCGACCTCGCTCTGTGGCCTTCAAGCCAAAATCTCCAAAAGAAACCTTGGCGCCGCGTGTCGCTACGCCGGTGTTCCTGCCCTTTTGTTGCTTCCTGTATTTGGTTCTAGCTGGCTGCAGCATTTCGTGCTCCTGACTTCCGGGATTTCTTTTCTGTCTCGACGGGGGCCACGGCTACGGGTTCTACGCGACCAATGTTCTCACCTTTAAACACCAGAACACGGACACCAATCACACCGTAGGTGGTTTTGGCTTCGGAAAAACCATAATCGATATC
>JAJYQG010000008.1 GCA_021794775.1 Pseudomonadota bacterium | reverse complement strand
GCACGACTTTCTGACGGCCAAACCGCTGGCCGCTGAACCCGTCACCGGCGAGACCCATCTGCGCCATCACATCAGTCCCAACGGTTTCTACCGCGGCAAAAAAGTCATTCAGACCAAAAACGACTGAACGCCGACTGCGTGTCGGTTGTGCCTGTCACTGATTCACGGAGGCTGTCCGTGGCCGTCGATGCCATGGGTGGCGATCATGGCCCCAGTGTCACCATTCCTGCGGTACTCGATTTTTTAGAGCGAGATCCTGCGGCTTCGGTGATACTGGTTGGACTAAGGCAGCCCCTCGAAGCCCAGCTCAAACGGCACGCCCGCGCTTCGCTCGTGATGGGTCGGCTCAAAATCCATGAAGCCACGCAACAGGTGGAGATGGATGAGTCGCCTGCCTTTGCCCTGAAAAACAAGAAGGATTCTTCGCTCAGGGTGGCCATCAATCTGGTGCACAACGGCGAAGCCGATTGTTGCGTCAGCGCCGGCAATACAGGCGCTCTGATGGCGACGGCCCGTTTTGTCCTGAAAATGATGCCGGGCATCGAACGGCCTGCCATCGCCACCACCATTCCCTCCATACGCGGACCGGTTTACGTACTCGATCTTGGCGCCAATGTAGATTGCGCTCCTGAGCATCTGCTGCAATTCGGCATCATGGGTTCCATTCTGGCTACGGCCGCCGAACGCCCCGAGCCACGTGTGGGATTGCTCAACATCGGGCATGAAGCGATCAAGGGCAATGAAATCATCAAACGGGCTGCCGAGTTGTTGCGCAATGCGCCCATTCGCTTTCACGGCAACGTCGAAGGCAACGACATTTACAAGGGTACTGTCGATGTCGTGGTTTGCGATGGATTCGTGGGTAACATCGTGCTCAAAAGTTCCGAAGGATTGGCCTGGATGCTGGGCCAGATGATTCGGGAGGAATTCAAGCGCTCGCTCTGGACCAAACTGGCGGGGCTTGTGGCCATGCCTGTGCTCAACCGTTTCAAGCGCCATGTCGACCATCGACGCTACAATGGTGCCAGTCTGTTGGGCCTCAAGGGGCTGGTGGTCAAGAGTCATGGCGGCGCAGATGCCTATGCGTTCCGGCATGCACTGCAATATGCGGTGGAGGAAGTTCGGAGCGATGTGCTGGGCAGAATCCAGAACGCCGTTCAACAACAGGAGGTGTTGGCATCATGACGTACGCCCGCTTGCTGGGGACAGGAAGTTACCTGCCCGAGCGTGTTCTGTCCAATGAAGCGCTATCCCTCACCGTCGAGACCAACGACGCGTGGATTCGCAGCCGTACCGGTATTGCCCAACGCCATTTGCATGGTGCTGGTCAAACCACCAGCGATCTGGCTTATGAAGCAGCATTGCGCGCCTTGCAGGATGCCCGTCTGGAACCGGATGACATCGATCTCATCGTGGTGGCAACCACCAGTCCCGACATGGTTTTCCCGAGCACGGCTTGTTTGCTGCAAGCCAAACTGGGGGTGAAATCCGGGGTTCCGGCCTTCGACATCCAGGCGGTGTGCACCGGGTTTTTGTATGCCCTCTCCGTGGTCGATCAATTCATTCGCGCGGGGTCAGCCCGTCGTGCTCTGGTGGTCGGGGCCGAAACCTTCAGCGATCTGGTGGACTGGACCGATCGCAATACTTGCGTGCTGTTCGGTGACGGCGCTGGGGCGGTGATCCTGGGCGCGGCCGAGGAGCCCGGCATATTGGCCTCCCGTCTGCACGCGGATGGGCGCTACGCGCATCTGCTGTCTGCTCCCGGAAAATTCGTGCAAGGCCGCTTTGAGGGAACCCCCGTGGTGCAGATGGACGGTGGCGCTGTCTTCAAATTTGCTGTCAAAGTGCTTGACCAGGTGTGCCGCGAGGTCCTGGAAGCTTGCCACATGACGGCCGCCGACGTCGACTGCTTCGTCCCTCACCAGGCCAACATTCGCATCATCGAGGCTACCGCCGACAAGTTGGGTGTGCCGCATGACAAAGTGGTGCGTACCGTCAGTCAACAAGGGAACACTTCGGCGGCATCGGTGCCTTTGGCTTTGGACCATGCGCGCCGCCAGGGGCTGGCGCATGCCGGACAAAACGCACTGCTGGCTGCCGTCGGGGGAGGTTTCACCTGGGGCGCCGCGTTGTTGCGCTTGTAATCAGAACCTAAGGAGGGCATCGGTATGGGTTGGGCCATGGTGTTTCCCGGACAGGGATCACAGAGTGTCGGCATGTTGCAGGCGTATGAAGGTCTTGCCGAGGTGCGTGCCGCGTTTGAAGAAGCGTCGGATCATCTTGAACAAGACCTGTGGCGCCTGGTGCAAGAAGGCCCCGAAGAAGACCTCAATGCCACCTACCATACCCAGCCGGTGATGCTGGCTGCGGGGGTTGGTGTTTACCGCGCCTGGTGTGCGCGGCGCACGGAGCGTCCGCAAGTGTTGGCTGGGCATAGTCTTGGCGAGTATACGGCCTTGGTTGCTGCAGAAAGCCTGACCTTTGAAGCGGCCTTGCATCTCACCCGTTTTCGCGCCACCGTGATGCAGGAAGCGGTTCCCGTCGGCGCGGGTGGCATGGCCGCCATTTTGGGACTCCCCGATGAAGGCGTGATTGAAGCCTGCCATGAGGCAGCTCAGGGAGAGGTGGTGGAAGCCGTCAATTTCAATTCGCCGGGGCAGGTGGTCATCGCCGGCCAGCGTCAGGCAGTGGAGCGGGCTATTGAAGCAGCCCGTGCCCGAGGGGCCAAGCGTGCCATTCTGCTGGCGCTGAGCGTGCCTTCCCATTGTTCCCTGATGCGTCCTGCCGCCGAGCGCCTGGCCCAGTATCTGGAATCTACAGATTTGGCGCCACCGCGCATCCCGGTACTGCACAATGCCTCGGTTGGTGAAGCGACGACTCCTGACGCCATTCGCCAAGCCTTGGTAGCTCAGCTTTTCAGTCCGGTGCGCTGGGTTGAATCGATTCGTGCGATGGCCCAGCGGGGCTGCAGTCAGGTGGTGGAATGCGGCCCGGGCAAGGTTCTGGCCCCTCTGGTGCGACGCATCGAGGGCACGTTGGAAGGGGTGCCGCTGAACACGGCGGCATCGATCATGGACGCAACACTCTAAAAAACCCTGGAGCGAGAAAGACAAATGAATGCCATGCTGAAAGATCGGGTGGTGTTGGTGACAGGAGCCAGTCGTGGCATTGGCCGCGCCATCGCCGTGCATCTGGCACAACAAGGAGCCCATGTCGCTGGAACCGCCACCACCGTCGAAGGGGCAGCGGCGATCGAAGCCGATTTGCGCACCATTCATCCGGATTGCCTCGGGTTGGCGCTCGACGTGCGCGATCCCGAGGCGATCGGAGTCGCGATCGAAACCGTCAAGGCCAAACTTGGTCCCATCGGCATCCTGGTCAACAACGCCGGCGTGACCCGCGACATGTTGGCGATTCGCATGCGCGACGAAGAGTGGGATACGGTGCTGGACACCAACCTCAAAGCCGTATTCCAGCTCTCACGGGCGGTGATGCGGGATATGATGAAGGCCCGTACCGGACGCATCATCAACATCGGTTCGGTGGTTGGAGCGACGGGCAATGGTGGCCAGGCCAACTACGCCGCAGCCAAGGCTGGTTTGGTGGGATTGACCAAATCGCTGGCGCGCGAGCTGGGCAGCCGCGGCATCACCGTCAACTGCGTAGCCCCAGGTTTCATCGATACCGACATGACCCGTGCCCTTGACGAGGAGCACCAAAAAACCCTGTTGGGATCCATTCCCCTGGGGCGATTGGGACAACCGGAAGACATTGCCCATGCCGTGGCCTACCTTGCTTCGGCGGGTGCAAGCTACGTCACCGGAGCGACATTGCATGTGAATGGTGGCATGTTGATGGACTGAACCGGGCTTCCGGGATAGCATATCGGAACGGGATTTGGTACACTACGCCTGCTTTTTGGACCTACAACCCCTCAAGGATTACACTTTCATGTCGACTACTGAAGATCGTGTCAAAAAAATCGTTTCCGAACAACTTGGCGTCAAGTTGGAGGACATCAAGAATACTTCTTCCTTCGTAGAGGACCTGGGTGCCGACTCGCTGGATACGGTTGAACTCGTCATGGCGCTGGAAGAAGAATTCGAGTGCGAAATTCCGGACGAGCAGGCTGAAAAAATCACCACGGTTCAACAGGCCATTGACTACGTCAATGCCCATCTTCCTGCCTGAAGCCGAAGCCAAGCCGTTTTTGTGAGGGCAGGCATTGCGCCTGCCTTGACTTTTTGGAGGTCTGAGTTTATGTCTCGTCGTCGCGTCGTCGTATCCGGTCTCGGTATCGTTTCTCCTGTCGGCAACACGGTGTCCGAAGCTTGGGAACGGCTTTGTGCCGGCCATTCCGGGATTCGTCGCATCACCCGTTTTGATCCGGAAGAGATGCCCTGCCAAATTGCAGGCGAGGTGCGCGATTTTGACGTGAGCCAGTTTCTCAACCCGAAAGAAGTCCGACGTATGGATACATTCATCCATTTCGGGCTGGTGGCCGCGATGGAAGCCTTGAAGGATGCCGGCGTTGAAGCCCATCCTGACGATGCCGAACGGGTGGGGGTCTGCATTGGCTCGGGTATCGGTGGGCTGCCGATGATTGCCAATACCTGCGATGCTTACCGCCAGGGCGGGGTTAAAAAGATTTCGCCGTTTTTCATTCCTGGCAGCATCATCAACATGATCTCGGGCAATCTGTCGATCATGTACGGCTTCAAGGGCCCCAACCTGGCTTTGGTGACCGCTTGTACCACCGGCAACCACAGCATTGGGGAAGCGGCGCGGCTGATCGAGTACGGCGATGCCGACATGATGGTGGCCGGTGGCGCCGAATCCGCCATCCACGAACTGGGCATCGGCGGCTTCTGTGCCGCGCGCGCCTTGAGTACGCGCAACGCCAATCCGGAGGCAGCGAGCCGTCCTTGGGACAAGGACCGTGATGGTTTCGTCATGGGGGAAGGCGCAGGGGTTCTGGTGCTCGAAGAACTTGAGCATGCCAAAGCCCGTGGTGCCAAGATCTACGCCGAACTTTGCGGTTATGGCATGAGCGCCGATGCCCACCATATCACCGCTCCTCCCGAAGATGGCGATGGCGCGCGACGCAGCATGCTCAATGCCCTGAAGAATGCTCGCCTCAATGCCGATGAAGTGGATTACATCAACGCCCATGGTACCTCGACACCCCTCGGTGACCTGGGTGAGACCGTCGCTGTGAAGCGCGCCTTTGGTGATCATGCTGCCCGTCTGTCCATCAGTTCGACGAAATCCATGACGGGCCATTTGCTGGGCGCAGCCGGTGGCATTGAAGCAGTCTTTTCGGTATTGGCTTTGCACCACCAAACCATTCCCCCCACCATCAATCTGGACAATCCGAGTCCGGAATGCGACCTTGATTTTGTGCCCCATACGGCGCGTCAGCGCAAGATGGATGTCGTACTGTCCAATTCATTCGGTTTTGGCGGCACCAACGGAACCCTGATTTTCCGTCGTCTTGTCTGATGTTTCGCGGTTTGTGAGGCTGATTCGCGTCACGGTTTATGCTGGTCTGGCGCTGCTGCTGGTCTGGAGCGTCGCCTTTTTCGTGGTTCCCACGCGCTGGCATGACCAACCTTGCGAACTGGATGTGAACAGCGGCCTGGGACTGCGCCAGGTGGCGCGCCAGCTGGTCCAGCAAGGAATTCTGTGGGAACCCTGGTCCTTCACCCTGGTGGGGCGAATGCTGGGGCGCCAAAGCAAACTCAAGGCCGGCAGTTACGAATGGTCCTCCCCGCCAACCCCCTGGACCCTGTTGACCGCCCTGACCGAGGGCCCGGAGGGGGGCTGGGAAATCCGTGTGGTGGAGGGGCAGACCTTTGCCCAGATGCGCCAGGAACTGGCCCGGCAATCGTCCTTGCGTCAGGATACAACCCGATGGACCGATGCCGAGATCATGGCCAAGTTGGGGGAAGCGGGCAGTGCGCCAGAGGGCTGGTTTTATCCCGACACTTACGTCTATGCCCCCGGTGACAGCGATTGGAGCATCCTGCAACGTTCCCATCGGGCCATGCAACGCCATCTTCATGAAGTATGGCAGCAGCGTGACCCCGGGTTGCCGTGGCAGACCCCCTACCAGGCGCTCATCGTGGCGTCACTGATCGAGAAGGAAACAGCCAGCAGTCCGGAGCGGCCGCGCATCGCAGCGGTGTTTGTCAACCGTTTGCGCCTGGGCATGCGTTTGCAATCCGATCCCACCGTCATTTATGGCATGGGGTCCGCTTACGACGGCCATCTGCACCATCATGACCTGCATCAGGATACGCCATTCAATACCTATACGCGCCAAGGTTTGACACCAACCCCGATTGCCTTGCCTGGGTTGGCTGCATTGCGCGCAGCGGTGCATCCCCAAGCCGTTTCCGATCTGTATTTTGTGGCGCGGGGCGATGGTACGCACCAGTTTTCTGCGACGCTGGCGGCACACCAAAACGCCGTTGTTCGTTATCAACTCCAACAAGGACCGTGAGAAGGCCATGCGAGGACGCTTCATTACGCTGGAAGGTATCGATGGTGCAGGAAAAAGCACCCATCTGGAAACCCTGCGCCATTGGCTTGAAGCGCAGGGCATCGATGTGCTGATGACCCGCGAACCGGGCGGGACGCCCCTGGCGGAGACGCTGCGCGGGCTGGTGCTGAAGGAGCCCATGTCGGCTCTGTCGGAAACCTTGTTGATGTTTGCGGCGCGCCACGACCATTGTCAACGACGCATCGAACCCGCGCTGGCAGCGGGACGCTGGGTGATCAGCGACCGCTTTGTCGATGCCAGTTTTGCTTACCAGGGGGGAGGCCGTTCGGTTCCCTACGACCAATTGGTCGAACTCGAACGCTGGGTGGTGGGAGCGCTGGAACCGGATCTGACGTTCTGGTTTGATCTCGATCCGATGCTGGCGCGCCAGCGCCTGGATCAGGGACGCCGTGGAGCCGGCGATCGTTTTGAGCAGGAACAGCAGGCTTTCTTTGCCCAGGTGCGTGACGGCTACCGGCGGCGCTTTGCCGCCAAGCCGGCGCGTTTGTCGCTGATCGATGCTTCCCGGGACGCTGAAGCTGTGCGGCATCAGGTGGAAACCGCTTTGGCTCTCCGCTTTCAGGCATGGAATCGCTAGATCGTTGGCCCTGGTTGCACGCAGCGTTCAACCTGCTGCGTTCGACGGCCCCTCCCCACGGATTGCTGCTGACAGGGTCTGGTGGCATCGGCAAAGGGATATTAGCACGCCATTGGGCCAAGGCCTTGCTCTGCGAAGCGGGTCAGGAAGGTCCCTGCGGTGTATGCCATGCATGCACCTGGATGGCCGGCGGCCAGCATCCGGACTACCGCGAACTGCTCCCCATTGATGCTGAAGGCGAAAAATCGTCGAAAGCCGTCCGTCCGATTATGGTCGATCAGGTCCGCGATCTGACTGATTTTCTGATGGTCAGCGCCCATCGTCAAGGCTGGAAGATCATCTTGATCGAGCCTGCCGACGCTCTCAATGTGGCGGCTGCCAATGCCCTCCTGAAATCCCTTGAGGAACCACCGCCCCATACCCTGTTCATGCTGATTACCGATCACCCGACCCGCTTGCCGGCAACCTTGCGCAGCCGCTGCCGGCATCATGCCGTTCCTTTGCCCGCGGCTTCCGAAGCTTTGGCCTGGTTGCGCCAGGAAGGGATGCCCGAAGCCGATGAAGGTTGCCTCCGGCGCGCCGGGGGTGCTCCTTTGCGCGCACTGGAGCAGCAGCGTCTGGAAAAGGATGGACGGCGCCGGTTGCTCGACCTTATGCTGTCCGATGCGTTCTCCTGGCTCGAAAGGGTCGAAGGAGTGCTGGCCCTCGATGGCTATCCCTGGTTGCTCTGGTTGCAGCATCTGGTGATGGATCTGGTGCAGTGCAAATTGGCAGGGCAGGGCTATTACCATGCCGATGAGCAGCAACGTCTGACGCTGCTGGCGCGGCGTCTTGCCTTGCCTGACCTGTTGGACTGGGAGCGGCGACTGCGCGAGGGACAACGTTGGCAAGGCCACCCGCTCAACCCGCGTCTGGTTGTAGAATCCCTGCTTCTTCCCTTGCACACCACGGCTTGACCATGTACACCGATTCCCATTGCCACCTTGATTTCGACGAACTGCGACAAAACCTGCCTCAAATCCGCCAGGCCATGATCCAGTCCCAGGTCACCCGTGCCCTATGCATCTCGGTGCGCCTCGAAGCCTTTCCGGAAGTGCTGGCGGTGGCCATGTCCGAGCCCTCATGGTACGCTTCCGTGGGCGTTCACCCCGATTACGAAGCCATCGAGGAGCCCACCGTCGCGCGCTTGGTGGAACTGGCACAGCAGGATAAGGTCGTAGCGATTGGGGAAACCGGGCTTGATTATTACCGCCTCAGCGGGGATTTATCCTGGCAACGGGAGCGCTTCCGGGTTCATATCCGGGCAGCACGGACCTGTGGCAAACCGCTGGTGATTCATACGCGCCAGGCTGCCGAAGATACGCTGCGCCTCCTGGATGAAGAAGGCGGAGAGCAGGCTGGCGGCGTATTTCATTGTTTCACCGAATCGCGGGATATTGCCAGACAAGCCCTGGAGCGGGGTTATTACCTGTCGTTTTCCGGCATCGTTACCTTCAAAAGTGCAGCGGCGCTGCGCGAGGTGGTGGCCGATGTACCCCTGGACCGCTTTCTGATTGAAACCGATTCACCCTATCTGGCTCCTGTGCCTTACCGAGGCCAACTCAATCAGCCCGCTTATGTGGTTCAGGTAGCCGCTGAAATTGCGCGCATCAAGGGTATCAGCGTGGAGGAGGTGGGGCGCCTGTCGAGTGAGAATTTTTGTCGCTTGTTCAGACTGCCTTAATGGCACTTGTTTATAATAGTACGAACGCGTACAATATTCCATCCCGCTGCTCAAAAGGAGCGTGTCATGTCCCAGTCAAACGAAACTTACACTCCCACCGCCATTCGCCTGCATTGGTTGATGGCTGCTCTGCTGGTGATCGCCTTTGCCGTCGGTCACTACATGTCGGATCTTGAATTATCTCCATGGAAAATAAAGGTATTTGCCTGGCATAAGTGGTTGGGCATCACCCTTTTTCTGTTGCTGCTGGTGCGCTTGCTGTGGCGTGCCGGGCATCGCCCACCCGCACTGCCGGCCACCATGTCCGTACCGCTCAAGCGTTTGACAGGGCTGGCCCATGGCGCTCTGTATCTGCTCATGGTCGTCATTCCCATCACGGGTTGGCTGCACAGTTCGGCGGCGGGCATTTCGGTCGTTTACCTCAACCTGATCCCGTTGCCTGATCTGGTGCCAAAGGATAAAGCTCTGTCCGAAGCCTTTGAAAACATCCATGCCGGCCTTAACTGGGCTTTCATGGTGTTGGTGCTGGGGCATGTGGCCGCCGCCTTGAAGCATCAATGGTTGGATAAGGACCATCTGCTGGAACGGATGCGTCCCTAAGGAGCCCATGCCATGAAACAAGCCTTGTCATGCTGTGCGTTGTCCTGGGCATTAGGGTTGATGCCTGGGTGGGCCCAGGCCGAAAGCCTCGACCCCGCTCACAGTGAGTTGCATTTTTATGGGACCCAGCTGGGGGCTCAGGTCGAAGGCACCTTTCACAACTTCTCCGCCAACCTGCATTTTGACCCCAACGACTTGCCCCACAGCACGGTGCATATGACCATCGATCTGAACAGCGTCGATTTGGCTTCGGAAGAGTCGGAAGATGCCATCAAGGGTCCTCATTGGTTTCATGTGGCGGCCTTTCCCCAGGCATTGTTCGATGCCACCGAGATCCGTTCGCTGGGACAAAACCGTTATCTGGTTTTGGGGGATTTGAAAATCAAGGGGGTATCCCGCCACTTGCAGATCCCCATGCAGATGTCCTATGATCACTCGCTCAGGGTGGCGCAAGGCCAATTCATGCTGCGTCGGACGATGTTCAACGTCGGTGACGGGACTTGGGCGGAGACGGACACCGTCAAGGATGACGTGGTGGTGCGTTACCGTTTGACGCTGGTTCCCTGATCTTTTTCAGGAGAGGTTCGATGCGCACGTCGTTGATGGACCTGCATGCCATGCAGGAACGTGGTGAGAAAATCGCCATGCTGACGTGCTACGATTCGAGCTTCGCCCGCGTGCTCGAAAAAGCAGGCGTCGATGCCTTGCTGGTGGGCGATTCTCTCGGCATGGTGGTGCAGGGTCACGATTCCCCTTTGCCCGTCAGCATCGACGACATTGCTTACCATATCCGTTGCGTGGTGCGCGGGGCTCCCC
>JAJYQG010000011.1:7212-10396 GCA_021794775.1 Pseudomonadota bacterium | reverse complement strand
TGATGAAATCCCGTACATGGGAGGCGACGATGCCCGGCATCTTCGTCCCCATCCCGTGGTCAGCGTCTGGAATGATCGTGAGCTGGGAACTGCGGATGAAAGCGTTCAAACTCTGGCCGACAGCAGGGGGGCTGATTGGATCAGCGTCTCCCCAAAGCAGCAGGGTTGGCGTGTTGATTTCGTGCAGACGCGCGGTAAGATCGATGTTGTCTTCAAGGATCCAGCATGCGGTGTTCGGGTAGGAACGAAGAAAATCCTGGCGCCAATCCATGGCGCCAAGAGCGGTGACATCCAGTCCGCCCGATGTTGCCACCAGGATAAGGTGGGTAACCAGTTCGGGATGCCGAAGTGCCAATTGCACGGCAATGATGCCGCCCATCGATTGCGCCATGATGATCGACGGCGCGGTCAAGGCGGATGAAGCGAGGTCGATAAGATCGGCAAATCCATCGATCCCCGGTGCGGGAGCCTGATTGCCCAGTCCTGGCCAAGCCAAGAAGCGTTTTTCCCAGTTGGAGGGCAGGCATTCGCCAACGCCGTGCCAGAAAGACGGGTCGCCACTGGCTCCGGGGAGAAAAACAATGCGGTAATTTGTCGTGGTAGGGTAAGCAGTCAACGGATACACCAGTGATGATGAGGGATTTTATGCTTCTGGTCTGAGCGGCAGCAACTCGTCGAGTCGGCTGTTGGGCCAGAGAGGGAGTTTTTCCAGCCGCATGAATTCGAA
Organism: Pseudomonadota bacterium; assembly: GCA_021794775.1. Classification (GTDB taxonomy): domain Bacteria; phylum Pseudomonadota; class Gammaproteobacteria; order Burkholderiales; family Ferrovaceae; genus Ferrovum. Next base: position 9,669 of record JAJYQG010000011.1, on the reverse strand, counting down.
TTCGCTCAGTGCCATCAGACAGCCCAGTTCTCAACCTGCAGCCCATCAACCCGCACAAACTCACGCTCATTGTTGGTCACCAGTACCCAGCCTTCGGCTCTTGCATGAGAGGCCAGCCAGAGGTCGTTGTTGCCGATCATCTCGCCGCGCTGGTGCAAGGCTGCGCGGATTTGTCCGTAATGACCCCCGACTGCTTCCGTCAATGGTGCGATTTGCATTGCCGTTTCCAACTGATCAATTACGGCCAATGCGCGTTCGCGCGACTGGCTTTTTTCCGCACCGAAGCGCAACTCACCCAGCGTTACCACGGACATGACCAGTTCATCTGCCGTGTGGCGGGCAAACCGCTCGCGCACTGCGGGAGGGTTATGCTTGGCGATATAGATGCAAATGTTGGTATCCAGCAGGTAACGCATCGTTATTCAGAACAACTCTCTTTCCTGCGGTTGAACGTCACCCCGTCCCTGTGCCATGAAATCTTCTGGCAACTGGCTCAAGGCATTGAAAATTGTCAACGCACTGCTCGGGCGCTCGCGCAGGATCACCTCGTCACCCCGCCGGAAGATTTCAACCCGATCAACAGAAAAACGAAACTCTTTCGGCAATCGCACCGCTTGGCTGTTGCCGGATTGAAATACGCGCGCGTAGGTCATGATCATCTCCAAAAGCACGGATACACACTCAGTATACACTTTTTGAAAACCGCAAAGGACAATCGAAACGCTGGAGCTGGGAACCCTAGAATTGGGTCACATGGTTCAACCAAACCAGTCTTCTGAGCATTCCACATTCGCATTGATCTTCCAAGGATACCGGCCACATCGGCTTCAGGTGTCAATTTTGGTCATATGCTGTGGCAACTCCATGGCTCCATGCAGCACACGAATGATGAGCACATCGGATTCCTCAGGGCGATAAAGAATCATGTAGTTACCGAACGGGCATGAACGAATGTCGTCCCCTAACTCAGGACGCGCCCGATACCCCAATGGCGCATTGCAGATTTTTTTGCACTGTTCACGAAGTTCCCGGATGAATGTCAGTGCACGGTCGGGGTTGTCCTGGGCAATGTAATCGCCGATTTCTTCAAGATCTTGGGACGCGAGCGGTGAAAACAATGCCCTCATTATTGATCTACGGTTGCAGCCTGTGCGCGGTATTTCGCTTCCAGCCGATCAAAAACCTGATCCGCCGGAACACCGGGGCCACTGGCAAGCCCTGCAGCGATAGCCGCTCGCATGGCCTCCATTTGCAACTCTGACTGCTTTTGTTGATCCTCGAGTAGACGCAGTCCTGCGCGGACCACTTCGCTGGCATTGTTGTACCGCCCAGACTCGATTTGGTTGCGAACGAAGGTCTCAAAATGGGAACTCAGTGCGACACTGGTTGGCATGGCAATCTCCTAACAATTAATAACTGTTATTTAAATACGGCCGAACCTACCTGTCAAGACACCACAAAGCTCATAATCAAGAAGGTCCGACCACTGGAACAGTCAAACCGCCTATGGGTGCCAGAACATGGACTCTAAATCCTCGTGTTTCTTGGGGCTGTCAGGTCGACAACGGCTATGTTCTTGAGGTCTGGCAGTATTGAGATTGTTGAGTCTGAGGATCACCTTCTCGGAGTATCCGCTTGTCCACCGATCTTCGTTCAGATCGACCCAATGAGGCGGTTTGGAACGGTTTGACACACCAGAACCCTTTGCAAATCATTGATTTTTTGGGATTAATTTGCGTGTATCGGATCTGATTGACGAAAAAAGCCCTTGGAATCAAGGGCTTAAAAAGCAATTCTGGTGGCGAATCAGGGATTCGAACCCCGGACCTGCGGATTATGATTCCGTCGCTCTAACCGGCTGAGCTAATTCGCCACGAAAGGTCAGCATTCTACACCGACCTAAAAATTGTCTCAAGCCCTTTGCACAGAGTTTTGCTATCATAATGCCGTGACGCTGGAGCAATGGCCCCCAAAGGATCTGCCCGCCGACCTTTTTTCCTTACCTCGAAGATGGCTTGACCATGGATGCATCGGCCCCGGAACGCGCCGCCAAGAAAGTACACATCAAGACTTTCGGCTGTCAGATGAATGTTTATGACGCCGACAAGATCACCGCCCTGCTCCAGCAGAGCCACGCCATGGAATCCACGGACAACATGGCCGAAGCGGATCTGATCGTGTTCAACACCTGCTCGGTGCGCGAAAAAGCGGAAGAAAAGTTTTTCTCGGAACTGGGGCGTGCCCACGAATTCAAACAGGACCGACCCGGTGTCATGATCGCCGTTGGCGGCTGCGTCGCAAGCCAGGAAGGGGATGCCTTGCTGGAGCGGGCACCCTATGTTGACGTAGTGTTTGGCCCCCAAACCTTGCACCGCCTGCCCGACATGCTGCAGCAGCAACAGCGCCTGCAACGTAGCCAAATCGACATCTCGTTTCCGGAAATCGAAAAATTTGACA
>JAJYQG010000011.1:0-7202 GCA_021794775.1 Pseudomonadota bacterium | reverse complement strand
CCCGGCTCTGCGCGTGGAAGGCCCTACGGCCTTTGTCTCGATCATGGAAGGTTGCAGCAAATATTGCAGTTTCTGCGTCGTGCCGTACACCCGTGGCGAAGAATTTTCCCGCCCCAGCCAGGCCGTCCTGAAAGAAATCCGCGAACTGGTCGAACAGGGCGTCTGCGAGGTCACCTTGCTGGGGCAAAACGTCAACGCCTACCTCGAACTGAACGACGAAGGGGATGTGGATTTTGCCGAGCTACTGAGATCCGTATGCGCCATTCCGGGCATTGAGCGGGTGCGTTACACCACCAGCCATCCCCTTGAAGTCACCGCGCGCCTGGCTGCAGCCCACGGCCAATTGCCCCAATTGGCCAGTCAGATTCACTTGCCGCTCCAGTCGGGATCTGACCGCATTCTGGCCGCCATGAAACGGGGCTACAGCGCCGACGAATTTCTGGCCAAAGTCGATGCGCTGCGTCAGGCACGCCCAGGCCTGTCGATCAGCAGCGACTTTATCGTTGGCTTCCCCGGTGAAACCGAGGAAGACTTTGAGGCCACCCTGCGTTTGATCGATCAGGTCGGCTTCGATGGAGGGTACGGCTTCATGTACAGTCCGCGTCCGGGAACGCCCGCCGCTGCGCTGGAAGACACCGTCCCCCTGGAATTGAAGCGCGCCAGGGTACAAACCTTGCTCGCCAAGACCGATGCCCTGTCCCAACGCATCAGCCAATCCATGGTCGGCAGCGTCCAGCGTATTCTGGTGGATGGCCGGGCACGGAGGGACAGCCGCGAACTGCGCGGCAGAACCGACAACAATCGCGTCGTCAACTTTCCCGGCGATCCTGCATGGATCGGGCGCTTCATCGACGTACGCATCACCGCCGCCGCACCCCATACCCTGCGCGCCGAAGCTTTGCTTGCCCGCTGATGCCAGACACTCCGTTGTCCCGTCTCGAATTCACGCTGGAGTCCGTTGACAATGTCAGGCTGGCGAACCTGTGCGGCATCCTCGACGAAAACCTGCGTACCATCGCCCAGCATTTCGGCATCGAACTCAATCGTCGCGGCGCCCACTTCACCTTATCCGGTCCCGGCGATGGGCCTGAAAAGGCAAAGGCTGCCCTCATCCATCTGTACCGTGAGAACCAACAGCTGCTCGAACCCGAAAGATTGTTCCAGAAACTGATCCATTACGACCTCACCCCTCCTCTGGACAAGGCTGCCGATGGCGACAGGCTCGTCCTGAAAACCCCCGCCAACGAAGTCGAAGCCCGTTCCGCGCGCCAGCGTCAATATCTGCAACAGATGCGCAGCCACGTGCTGACCTTTGGCGTCGGCCCTGCCGGTACCGGTAAAACCTATTTGGCTGTCGCGGCAGCGGTAGAAGCCCTTGAGCGCGATGATGTGCAACGCCTGCTGCTGGTGCGCCCTGCTGTAGAAGCCGGCGAGCGCCTCGGCTATCTGCCCGGCGATCTCAACCAGAAAATCGACCCTTACCTGCGCCCCCTCATGGACGCTCTCTACGACCTGATGGGCCATGACCGTGTGGCACGTCATTTCGAGCGGGGCATCATCGAGGTGGCCCCATTGGCGTACATGCGTGGGCGTACCCTGAACCACAGCTTCATCATTCTCGACGAAGCACAAAACACCACGCCCGAGCAGATGAAAATGTTCCTTACCCGCATCGGGTTTGGAACACGGGCCGTCATCACCGGCGACATCACCCAAATCGACCTGCATCGTACCCAGAAAAGCGGCTTGATTGAAGCACGCAATGTCTTGCAGCGGGTCGAAGGCATTGCTTTTACCATTTTCCAGTCTGAGGATGTCGTGCGCCACCCCTTGGTGCAGCGCATCGTCAACGCTTACGATGGACTACGCACCTCCCATGACCTCACCTGACAAGGCGTCGGTACGTCTTCACCTGACGATGCAGAACGCCAGCCGTTCCACGGGACGCCCGACCATGGCCAAACTGCGTCGCTGGTTGCGTGCGGCTCTAACCCGTCACGCCACCATCACGGTACGGTTCGTGGACCGGCCGGAAGGACAGCGGCTCAATCACACTTACCGTCATAAAGATTACCCCACCAACGTGCTGACCTTCCCCTACCATTTCGATTCCACCGACGTGGTGGGCGATCTGGTGTTATGTGCCCCTGTGGTACGCGAAGAAGCGCGACGCCAGCATAAAGCCCTGGAACACCATTACGCCCATCTCATTGTGCATGGCGCCCTGCATCTTCAAGGGTATGATCACGAAGAGGAGTCGGAAGCGAACATCATGGAACACCGGGAAAGCGAAATCTTGGCATGCTTTGCCATTCCCAACCCGTATGGAGAGACCCTGCATGGCTGAGGACATCCCCCAGCGCCCCTCGTTGCTGGAACGCTTGGCGCAATGGCTGCACCATGAGCCGGAAAACCGTGAAGAACTGGTCGCCATCCTGCATCATGCCCTGGAGCGCAATCTCCTGGATACCGATGCCCTGACCATGATGGAAGGCGTTCTGGGGGTTGCCGACATGCAGGTGCGCGATGTCATGATCCCTCGCGCCCAGATCGACGTCATCGATTTGCATGAGGCCCCGGAAGCCATCATTGCGCGACTCATCGAAACCGCCCACTCGCGCTTCCCGGCGGTCGAAGGGGGCAAGGACAACGTGGTCGGCATCCTGCTCGCCAAGGATATGTTGCGTTACCAACCGGGACAACCCTTCCCGATTCGAGACATGCTGCGTCCCGCCGTTTTTGTGCCGGAAGCCAAGCGCCTCAACGTGCTGCTGCGCGAATTTCGCTCCAACCGCAACCATATGGCCATTGTCGTCGATGAATACGGCGGCGTATCCGGGCTGGTCACCATCGAAGACGTATTGGAACAAATCGTCGGCGATATCGAAGATGAATACGATTTCGATGAAACCGAAGATAACATCGTTCCGGAAGGCAATGGCCGTTTCCGCGTCAAGGCCACCACCGAACTGGAAGATTTCAACAGCGTCATGGGTACCCACCTGCATAGCAACGAAAGCGATACCGTGGGCGGTCTGGTGCTGGGCCATTTCGGCCGTCTGCCCAAACGGGGCGAACAAATCAATTTCTCCGGATGGAATTTCCGCATCCTGCGGGCGGACAGCCGTCGTTTGCATCTCGTCTCGGTCGGACGCCTGCCCTCCTCCTCGGTTTCCAACGACGCACCTTCCCCCGATTCTGCTGGCAACCGCCCATGAAACGCTGGGGCACTCGGCTGATCACCCTGGCGGGTGGTGCTCTGGCCACGCTGGGATTCGCCCCCTGGCAATTCTGGCCCGCCCCCATGCTGGCCCTGATCCTTCTCGCCCTGGCTTGGCAGGTAAGTCTTTCGTCCCGCGAAAATTTTTTGCTGGGATGGCTCTGGGGCCTTGGCTTCTTTGGAACGGGTATTTCATGGCTCGACATCAGCCTGCATGACTTCGGCGGCATGGCCCAATGGCTTTCGGTCCTGGCCATTCTCGGCTTTGCAGCATTTCTGGCGCTTTTCCCCGCCCTGACCGGTCTTGTGTCCAGCAAGATGCATGTACGGCCCATCCCGCGCTGGCTGCTGCTCACCCCGGCCTTATGGACCCTCTCCGAATGGGTGCGGAGCTGGCTGATGACCGGCTTTCCCTGGCTCTCCCTGGGTTATGCCCAAGTACCCGGACCCTTGGCTGGCTTCATCCCCATCCTTGGCGTGTTTGGAGCCACCATGACCTCCGTGATGGTATCCGGTTGCGGCGTTCTGGCTCTGTTGCGACTTCCCCTGCGTTTCGATTCACGCCTTCTTTTCAGCGCCCTGGCCTTTCTGCTGCTGGGCACAGGCACGGCGCTGAGAACCGTGCCCTGGACCCATCCCGTTGGCGCGCCGCTCAGCGTCAACCTGTTGCAGGGCAACATTCCCCAGGACATGAAATTCATGTCGGAAAGCAAGGGGTTGATCGTTCAGCGCTACAACAACCTGTTGTTCAACAGCAACGGACGCCTCATCCTCATGCCGGAAAGCGCGCTGCCGTACATGCGCGAACGTATGCCCGAGAGCTATACCGATGCCTTGCAAACATGGGGTTACGAGAACAACAGCGACATTCTGATGGGCCTTTTTTCCGAACCGGAACGGGAGCAGTATTACAACAGCGTGTTCAGTTTCGGGCATTCGCCGATGCAGGAATACCATAAAGTGCATCTGGTCCCCTTTGGCGAATTCATTCCTTTCGAGTCCTGGCTTGCACCCCTGATCCACGAAGTACTCAACATTCCCCTCGACAGCCAGCAACGGGGAGCGCCCGATCAACCCCCGATGCGGGTGGCCGGGCAATGGGTGGGGGTGGACATCTGTTATGAGGACGCCTTCGGTGACCAGATTCGTCATGTCTTGCCGCAAGCCACCCTGCTGGCCAACTTCACCAACGATGCCTGGTTTGGCGATTCGATGGAAGCCGAGCAGCATCTTCAGATGGCGGCAGCCCGTTCCCTGGAAAGCGGACGACCCATGCTGCGCGTCACCAACACGGGCGTCAGTGCCATCATCGATGTCCGGGGAGAGACGCTGGCACGGGCCCCGCGCGGAGAAATTTTCAACCTGAGCGGCACCATCACGGGCTACGCGGGCAGCACCCCTTTTGTCAGAATGGGAAATTACGGTATCCTTGTCATTTGTCTTGTCGCCCTGATGTTCCCTCTGCTTTGGCGTTCCCGGCCATGAAAAACCCTATTCCCCGACGTATCGGTTACGCCCTTGGCTTCGTCGCCTGCACCGGACTGATCCTCTTTGCCCTGTATCTGCAACATGCCAAAGGGGAGGATCCCTGCCCTTTGTGCATCTTTCAGCGCGTTGCCATGACTGCGCTGAGCCTGGTATTTCTGGTGGGAGCTATCCATGACCCCCAAGGCCAGCGCATGGTGCGCATCTACACCCTGGCCGGTGGCGTGTTGGCTGCCATAGGCAGCGCCATCGCAGCACGGCAGATCTGGTTGCAGCATCTCCCGGCAGATCAGGTGCCCAGCTGCGGACCCGGTCTCAACTACATCCTCAAAGCCCATCCTTTTTTCAACGCGCTGGCGATTGTTCTGAAAGGTTCAGGGGAATGCGCCACCATCGGCTGGAAATTTGCCGGTCTGGCCATCTCCGAATGGTCGTTGCTCTGGTTTGGCATCCTCGGCGCCTGGGCCGTTCTTCAATCCTACAACTCACGATAATTCGGCATGATGACTTTTCAAGCCATGATTTTGCGCCTGCAACAGTTCTGGAACGAACAGGGCTGTGCCATCTTGCAACCTTTCGACATGGAAGTGGGCGCAGGCACATCCCATCCAGCCACTTTCTTGCGCGCCATCGGTCCCGAACCCTGGAAGGCGGCCTTCGTGCAACCTTCCCGTCGTCCCCGTGATGGCCGTTACGGCGACAATCCCAACCGGTTGCAACATTACTACCAATTTCAGGTCGTGCACAAACCTTCTCCCGACAACATCCAGGATCTTTATCTGGCCTCGCTCGCCGAACTGGGCATCGACCCCCGTCAGCACGACATACGCTTTGTCGAAGACGATTGGGAAAACCCGACGCTGGGCGCCTGGGGACTGGGCTGGGAAGTCTGGCTCAACGGCATGGAAGTCACCCAGTTCACCTATTTCCAGGAAGTCGGCGGCCTTGTCTGTCGCCCCGTTCTGGGCGAAATCACCTATGGCACCGAACGGCTCGCCATGTACCTGCAAGGCTGCGACAATGTCTACGATCTGGTTTGGACTCCTGGCCTGACCTACGGCGATGTCTACCACCAAAACGAGGTAGAACAGTCCCGTTACAATTTCGAAGCCAGCGACAGTGCCTGGTTGTTCCAGCAGTTTTCCGGCTTCGAAGCCCAAGCCCAGCGCCTGATGGAAGCCGCCCTGCCCCTGCCGGCCTATGAAATGGTGCTCAAATGCTCCCATACTTTCAATATGCTGGATGCAGCCGGCGTCATCTCGGTGACTGAGCGGGCCGGGTACATCGCGCGCATCCGGAACCTGTCACGCCAAATTGCCCAGGCTTACCACGATACCCGAGAGTCGCTCGGGTTCCCGTTGCTGGACCGTCTCCCAACAGGGAGGCCAGCATGAGCCACGCGACCCTGCTGATCGAACTGCTCACCGAAGAACTGCCGCCCCAGTCGTTGCAGCGCTTGGCCCTGGCCCTGGCCCAAGGCATCCATCAGGGGCTGATCAACCAGCAACTGGCTTCGGCGGACAGCACCGCAACATCTTTTGCCACTCCGCGCCGTTTGGCGGTACAGATCGGCGACGTGCTGCCCGTACAGGAAGCGCGTGAGGTCGAACGCAAAGGCCCGAGCCTCAAGGCCGGTCGCAGTGAAGATGGCGCTCCAAGCCCTGCCCTGAAGGGTTTTGCCCAATCCTGCGGGGTCGCCGTGGACGACCTCATCCTGACCCAGGATGCCAAGGGTCAGGGCTATTTCATGCACCGTTACCCTAAGACAGGGGAGACTTTGGCCGCCCTGCTGCCCGCCATCGTTGAACAAGCGCTGAAACAGCTGCCTGTCGCCAAAGTCATGCGCTGGGGCAACAGCGAATATGCGTTTGTACGGCCAGTACATGGCTTGCTGGTCTTGCACGGTGCCTCCGTACTTCCCATCACGCTCATGGGTCTGACGGCAGACAGGCATACCCGAGGCCATCGCTTCATGGGTGAAGGCCTGTTGACCATCGCCCACGCCGAGGACTATGCCGCAGAACTGGAGCAGCGCGGATCTGTCGTGGCCTCGTTTGCCACCCGACGGGAGCGTATCGCAGCAGCTCTTGCCAAACAGGCGGCCCCACATCGGGTGCTGGCACGCCCCGAACTGCTCGATGAGGTCACCGCTCTGGTGGAATGGCCCGTCGTTTATGAAGGCCATTTCGATGCCGGCTTCCTGACCGTGCCCCAGGACTGCCTGATTTTATCCATGCAGCAACATCAGAAATATTTCCCGCTGGGGGATGAGCGGCGCAACCTGGTGCCACGTTTCCTGATGGTGAGCAATCTGGCCAGCACCCATCCCGACACCCTGATTCAGGGCAACGAGAGGGTTCTGCGCGCCCGTCTGTCGGATGCCCGCTTCTTCTTTGAGCAGGATGGTAAAACCCCTCTCAAAGAACGTCTGCCACGTCTCGATGCCGTCGTTTACCACCAACGTCTGGGCAGCATGGGGCAACGAAGCGAGCGACTC
>JAJYQG010000167.1 GCA_021794775.1 Pseudomonadota bacterium | reverse complement strand
AAAAGCCGCTTGCGCGGGGAGCGTCCCGCTGCTAGAATTTCACGATTTAGGCGGTTAGCTCAGCTGGTTAGAGCGTTGCCTTGACATGGCAAAGGTCGTAGGTTCGAGTCCTATACCGCCTACCAAAGACCATTTCCAGTGGTTAGGCTGTTGAAGTGGGATAATATTCCGCCCCACTCAAAAATAATCTGAACTCTTTGCCGTAGCCCATACTCCAAGCTTCTGGAGTATCCACCGCTTTTCCGCTCCGCGAGGTGGGGATGGCATAAAGTTCAACATAAAAAAGGATTCAACATGAGCGCCAAAGGGCAATTGCTACAAGACCCGTTTCTCAATGCGTTGCGCAAAGAACATGTCCCCGTGTCGATTTACCTGGTCAACGGCATCAAGCTGCAAGGGCAGGTAGAGTCGTTTGATCAATACGTGGTGTTGCTCAAGAACACCACGACGCAGATGGTGTACAAGCACGCCATATCCACCGTGGTCCCGGCGCGCAGCATTTCGCTCCATACCGGCGAGCCCGGCGCAGAAGACTGAGGGCATGGCCGATCTCGGCCCTTTGGTCGGACGGCGACGTGCACCGGGACGGCGGCTGAGCAGCGGTCAAGGACGCCTCGAGCGGGAAGATGAAGCGCGAGCGACGCAGGAACGCGCTGGTCGCGCCTTGCTGGTGTCTTTGATTCTCGCCGGCAAAGTCGGTAACTCATTGTCCGAAATGGCGTTATTGGCCAAGAGTGCAGGCTTCGAGGTGGTCGACCGGGTGGTGGCCCGACGGGATAAACCCGATCCGGCAACCTTTCTGGGGTCCGGTAAAGTCGATGAGATCGCTTTGCAGGTGACTTCCCTCGAAGTTGGTTTGGTGATTGTCGACGACGAACTTTCGCCGGTGCAGGAACGCAACCTGGAAGAACGTTGGCGTTGTCGCGTCGTCGACCGTACCACCCTGATTCTGGACATTTTTGCCCAGCGTGCGCGCAGTCACATCGGCAAATTGCAGGTCGAGCTGGCTCAGCTGCGACGCCTGTCGACCCGGCTCGTGCGCGGTTGGACCCACCTGGAGCGCCAGAAGGGTGGCATCGGCTTGCGGGGTCCCGGTGAAACGCAGCTCGAAACCGATCGTCGTTTGTTGGCGCAACGCGTCAAAACGTTGCAAGGACGGCTCCGGCAAGCCCAGCGTACGGTGCAATTGCAGCGTCGTGCCCGTCAGCGTGCCGGGGTGCTCAACGTATCTCTGGTGGGTTACACCAACGCCGGAAAGTCCACCCTGTTCAATCGCTTGACCCACGAACGGACCTATGTGGCGGATCAGCTCTTCGCTACCCTGGATACCCTGACGCGCCGCGTCCATCTGGGCTCCGGCCTCGAGGTGACGTTGTCGGATACGGTGGGTTTTGTGCGCCGTTTGCCCCATACGCTGGTCGATGCTTTCAAGGCAACCCTGGAAGAGACCCGCCAAGCCGACCTGCTGGTGCTGGTGGTGGATCACAGCGATGAGGATAGAGATCGACAGATCGAGGCGGTGTTGACCGTGCTGCATGAAATTGGCGCCGCTGCCGTGCCGCGTTTGCTGGTCTACAACAAGACTGATGTGCGCGGCCATGAAGGGGATCGGCTGCAGCGGGATGCCTATGGTACACTAACAGCCGTTTGGGCCAGTGCTCTGACGGGTGCGGGGCTGGCAGACATCAGGCAGGCTTTTATAGAACGGTGCCAGTGGCGGGACGGGTCCCTGACGACCTTAATGGACGGTGAAGTGTCGCATGGCGCGTAAACGGATGTGGATATTCAATCAGACGCCGCCGGACCTCGACGAGGTCTGGCGTCAATTTTTGCGCCGCTGGAAAAACGGAGGCAAGGGGGGTAAACCTGCGTTCACCCCTCAAGAGCCGGGCAAGTGGAGCCCTTTATCCCCCGCACGCATGCTCATGTTCGGTGCTTTGGCGCTGCTCGGAATATGGTTGTTGTCCGGCTTCTACATTGTCGATGCCGGCAATGTCGGGGTGATTCTGCGTTTTGGCAAGTTTCAGGAGTTGACCGATTCCGGTCCCCATTGGCATCTGCCCTATCCCCTCGAAGTGCAGGCGCCCGGCAGTCCGCTCAACGTGGCCCAGGTGCGAACCGTCGAGCTTGGTTACCGCAATTCGCTCAAATCCAAGGTGCTGGATGAATCGCTGATGCTCACCGATGACGAGAACATCATCGACAACCAATACGCCATCCAGTACACCATCAAGGACCCCAAAGCCTATTTGTTCAACAACCGTGATCCTGATGAAGCCGTGGTTCAGGCTGCGGAGACTGCCATTCGTGAGGTGGTGGGGCGCAGCAAAATGGATTTTGTGCTCTATGAGGGGCGTTCCCAGATCGCGGCCGATGCCGAACGCTTGATGCAGCAAATTCTTGATCGTTATCAGACGGGCATTGCCATCAGCAAGGTCAACATGCAGAATGCCCAGCCACCGGAACAGGTCCAGGCAGCCTTCGACGACGCTGTCAAGGCCGGCCAGGACCGTGATCGTCAAAACAACGAAGGACAAGCCTACGCCAACGACGTGATTCCCAAAGCCCATGGTGCAGCTTCACGTTTGAATGAAGAAGCCAAGGCTTACGCCCAGAAAGTCGTCGCCCGCGCCGAGGGAGATGCCAGTCGCTTCAACCAGATTCTGGCACAATATGTGAAAGCGCCCGATGTTACCCGTCAACGCTTGTATCAGGATATGATGCAGCAGGTTCTGGCCAACACCACGAAAGTCATGGCCGACCAGAAAAATGGTAAGGGTTTGCTCTACCTGCCCCTCGACAAATTGATTCAAGCCAGCGTGCTAAGCGACATGAGCAGTCCTGCTTCCTCGTCTGTCGTTGCAACACCTCCGTCCGTGTCCGCGCCAGCACCCGCTGCGCCCGTTAGCGCGGCACCGGAAGCCGCCCCCCCACAAGCCCCTGCCGAACCGGAAAGCAGCCTGCGTCGTCGCGATGCCCTCAAAAATCGTGATCGGGAGGCCCGTCCATGAACCGCTCCGTGAGCGTCATTGCGGTGGCTCTGATTGCCCTGCTGTTGCTGGTCTCCAACTTGTTTTACATGGTCAATCAGACTCAGTATGCGCTGGTGTTCCAGTTGGGTGAGGTGGTGGCGGAGCGCATGGAACCGGGGCTCTACGTCAAAGCTCCCCTGTTGCAGAATGTGCGTTACTTTGACCGGCGCATCCGGACGATCGACAACAACGATCCCGAACGCTTCATCACCGCCGAAAAAAAGCCTTTGCTGGTGGACTATTTCGTGAAGTGGCAAGTGAGCGATCCGAAGCAGTTCTACGTCAGTGTCGGGGGCGATGAGCGTCGTGCTCAGGTACGTTTGACGCAGACGGTCAACGACGATCTGCGCGCAGCATTTGCCAAGCGCACCGTTCATGAGGCAGTGTCGGGAGAGCGCGAAACGATCATGGAGTCGATGCGTGACCGTGCTGAAAATGACGCCCGGCAAATTGGTGTGAAGGTTCTCGATGTGCGCATTCGGCGTGTCGAACTGCCGCCTGAAGTGACCGATTCGGTGTATCGGCGTATGGAGGCGGAGCGCAAGCGCGTCGCCAACGAATTGCGCTCCACCGGTGCCGGCGAGGCCGAAAAGATTCGAGCCGATGCCGACCGGCAACGGGAAGTGATTCTGGCGGATGCTTTTCGTGAAGCTCAGGAAATCAAGGGGGGGGGGGATGCCAAGGCAGCTGCCATTTACAGCCAGGCTTATGGCAAGAACCCGGAGTTTTACGCTTTCTATCGCAGTCTGGAGAACTACCAGCTCGGATTCAAGAGTCGTGCCGATGTGTTGATTCTGGATCCATCGTCCGAGTTCTTCCGCTATTTCACCAACCCGCCAGGGGGCAGCGCCAAATCCGCCCCTTCTGGTCGCCATTGACCCATGGAAAGTGTCTTGAGGACCGTGGGGTTGTTGTTGGTGCTGGAAGGCATTCTGCCCTTTCTTTTGCCCCATTCCTGGCGCAATACGGTGGGTAAAATGGCGCGCATGAACGATCGTCAGATTCGTGGAATGGGTTTTGCGGCAATTTTTGTCGGGGTGGTCCTGTTTCAGACGGTGGTATGGGCAAGCACAGGCAATGGGTGAGGGGGTCATGACGTATCGTTGGTTGTTACCAGAACATATTGAAGATTTGTTGCCGGAAGCGGCGTGGCGCTTGGAGCAGGCTCGGCGTGTGATGTTGGACACGTTGCGTGAGGCCGGTTACCAGTTGGTGATGCCGCCACTGGTTGAATTCACCGAATCCTTGGACATGGAAGACGCGCACGATGAGCGTGAGGCGCTCACCTTCCGTCTGCCCGATCCGTTGTCCGGGCGACAGATGGGCATCCGTGCCGACATGACTTTGCAAGCTGCCCGCATCGATGCCCATGGCATGGATCACCAAGGGACCAACCGTCTCTGCTATGCAGGGCCCGTGTTGCATACCCGTCCCGAAAATGGTTCCCATACCCGCGAACCCTTTCAGGTTGGGGCTGAACTCTACGGCATCGCCGGCGTGGAAGGCGATCTGGAAATGCTGGGCGTTCTGCTGCGCTGTCTGGATGCCTTGGGCATTTCCGGGTTTCAGGTGGACGTCGGTCAAGTGGAACTGTGCCGTCGCCTCGTACGGCAGGCCGAGCTCGACGATGGACAGGAAAGACAACTGCTGGATTATCTCAAGCGCCGCGACATCCCTGGTTTGACGGCATGGTCGATGAGCGTACCGGAACCGTGGCGCACCCGTTTTCGCACCTTATGCGCACTGAATGGGCCGGCTGCCGAGGTTCTGGAACGTGCAACGGAGCTGTACGCCGATTGGGAAGACCGGGATGAGGTTTTTCAGGTGCTGGGAGCTGTGGCTCAGCGCTTGGGTCATCATGGAGCCCTGTCGTTCGACTTGGCGGAGCTGCGTGGTTACCACTACCACAGCGGCTTGGTGTTTTCCCTTTACCACCGTCTTTTCCCCTCGGCCATTGCACGGGGCGGGCGGTACGATGAAATCGGCATGATTTTTGGGCAGTCCCGTCCTGCCGTCGGGTTCAGTCTTGACCTCAAGGCCTTGCTGCCCGTGATCACAAAATTCTGACAGGAGCCTTGGCGCATGGCACGCAATGTAGTGGTGGTTGGTACCCAATGGGGTGATGAGGGAAAAGGCAAGTTGGTCGATTGGCTAACCGACAGGGCGCAGGGGGTGGTGCGTTTTCAGGGTGGGCATAATGCGGGTCATACGCTGGTGATCGGCGGGCGCAAGACCGTTCTGAGCTTGATCCCGGCGGGCATCTTGCGCGATACCGTGACCTGCTACATCGGCAATGGGGTGGTTCTGTCGCCCGATGCGCTGATCCGTGAAATTCAGATGCTCGAATCCTCCGGTCTGGATGTCACGGGACGTTTGTTCATCAGCGATGCCTGTCCGCTGTTGCTGTCTTACCATGTGGCCATCGATAAAGCGCGGGAAGAAGCCCGCGGTGAAGGGCGCATCGGCACTACAGGTCGGGGCATCGGCCCGGCCTATGAAGATAAGGTGGCGCGTCGTGGCCTGCGCATCCAGGATATTTTTCATCCGGCACGATTGGAAACCCGGTTGCGCGACATTCTCGACTACCATAACTTCGTGTTGACGAAATACCACGGTAGAGAGGGCCTGGAAATGTCCAAGGTCAAGGATGAAGCGTTGCGCTGGGCCGAACGTCTGCGTCCCTTGGTCACCGATGTGTCGCGGCGTTTGCACGAAGCTTCTGCGGCAGGTCATAACATTCTCTTCGAAGGTGCTCAGGGAACCCTGCTCGACATCGATCATGGCACCTATCCGTACGTCACCTCGAGCAACTGCATCGCTGGGGCGGCTGCGCCGGGCTGTGGGGTTGGACCGCAGAAACTCGAGTATGTGCTGGGGATCACCAAAGCCTACACCACCCGTGTCGGATCGGGTCCATTTCCCACGGAACTGAACGATGATGTGGGGCGGCAACTGGCCAAGCGCGGCCACGAGTTTGGCGCAGTGACCGGCAGGGCGCGTCGTACCGGCTGGTTTGATGCCGTGGCGTTGCGGCGCTCGATCCAGATCAATGGCGTATCGGGCTTATGCGTCACCAAGCTGGATGTCATGGACGGACTGGAAACGGTCAAGATTTGCACTTCCTACCGCGATGCTCAGGGTACGGTGGTGGATTTGTTGCCCCTGGGTGCCGATGAACTCGAAGGCTTCCATCCGGTGTATGAAGAATTGCCGGGCTGGAGCGACAGCACGGTGGGCATGGACCGTTACGAACAGTTGCCGGAGAATGCCCGGCGCTATCTGCGACGCCTGGAGGAAATTTGTCAGGTTCCGGTGGATGTGATTTCGACAGGACCTGACCGCAGCGAAACCATCGTATTGCGCCATCCCTTCGACGCCTGACACCCTGGCGGGGTCAGATTTTTTTCTTATGATCGCTGGAGGCAAAGATTTCCTCCATGGCTTCGGCACGACGGCAAAAAGCCTCCAGCACATCGGGATCAAAATGTTCCGGCAGGGTGCGGCCATCGCCCTTGCCGATGATTTCAAGGGTCTGTTGGTGGTCGAAAGCCGGCTTGTAAGGGCGCACGCTGCGCAGCGCATCGTAAACATCAGCCAGTTGCATGATGCGTGCCGATAAGGGGATGGCTTCTCCCTTATGGCCATGGGGGTAACCGCTGCCATCCCAACGTTCATGGTGAAACTGGGCAATGTCATGCCCCATTTTGAGGTAAGGGGATGAGTTGTTGAGGAGAATCTGGGCACCCATGGTCGTGTGGCTTTTCATGATGGCCCATTCCTCGGCGTCGAATCCGCCTTTTTTCAGCAGGATATGATCCGGCACGCCAATCTTGCCGATGTCGTGCATCGGGCTTGCATGATAGATCAGGTCACAGAAGGTTGCATCCATGCCCATATGCTGGGCCAGTTCGAGGCTGTAGCAGCTGATGCGGCGTACATGGTCGCCGGTTTCATCGTCACGGAACTCCGCCGCCCGAATCAGGGTTGAAATCGATTCCACGAAAGAATCCTGCAAAGCACGGGTGCGTTCCTGGACCCTGAATTCAAGTATTTGATTATGATTCTCCAGAAACTCATTGAATTTTTTTAGTCTCAATAAGTTGCTTACCCTGATTTGCAAATCCAGATGATCGATGGGCTTGGTCAAAAACTCTTCGGCGCCAGCCTGCAAACCTTGCAGGCGTGAGGCACGATCTTCCAGTGCGCTGACGAGTATGATGGGGATCAGCCGGGTTTCAGGGTCACCCTTGAGGGTCTTGACGACTTTGTAACCGGTCATGCCAGGCATCATGAGGTCAAGCAGAATCAGATGGGGTTTGAACTGTTTGACCAGCTGGATGGCCTGATCACCACTGGCGACTGAGGCTGTTTCGAGGTTCTCCTGTTGCAGCAGGGCTACGATGAGGCAACGCGTGGATGGATCGTCGTCGACGATAAGCACACGGCTGCGGACGTCGCCGATCCAATGTTCCTTCTGAGGATTCATGTTGAGCCTCTTGCCTCGCGGTCAAATTTTGAAACGATTGATGGCGGTGCGCATATCATCGGCCAGCTTCTGGAGTTGATCGGCAGCCTGGGCGGTTGTTTCAGCCGCTGCATTGTTATGCTCGGTCAGTTGGGAAATATGGCTGATATGTTCGGCGATCGTATTGCTCGCCGTCGTTTGTTCCACCAGCGCGGTCGAAATTTTGCCCACCGATGTAGCAGCCTGTCCGGATTGCTGGGTGATCTGATTGATGGCTTCGCCCGCCTGCTCGGCCAGACTGACGCCATCGTGAACCTGCGCCACCATGGTCGTCATACTGGCCACCGAAGATAGGGAGGCTTTCTGGATGGTGTCGATCATGAGGGCCACCTGGGTTGTGGCCGCACTGGTTCTTTCGGCAAGGTTGCGCACCTCATCGGCAACCACGGCAAACCCTCGACCGGATTCTCCAGCCCGCGCTGCTTCGATGGCGGCATTCAGGGCGAGGAGGTTGGTTTGGGCGGCAATTTCCCGAATGACGTCCACGATGGAAGAGATCTGAGTCGATTGTTCGCCCAGGTTTTCAATGGATTGAGACGTAGTCTTGGCAATGTTGGCGATCTTTTTCATTTCTCCGGAAACACGGTGAATGATTTTGTTGCCGGTTTCCGACAGGGAGCCGGAATGCTGCGACAGTTGCATGGTTTCCTGGCTTTCACCGGAAATGCGCTCAATGCCGACGACGATCTGCTCGATGGTGGTGGCCATTGCCGAGGTCGCAACACTTTGCTGGGCTGAGCCGCTGGCAACATGATGCGATGAGGAGGATAGGGCATGGGAGGCCTCGGCCAGGCTTTCGATGCCATCGTGGATCTGATGAAACGATTGTTGCAGACTTTCCATCAACGCATTGAAAGCACTGCTGGTTTGGCCTATTTCATCGTCACTCTGAATGGAGGCGCGACGGGTAAAATCTCCCGTCTGGGCGATCTCCTGAATGGTGCTTTGCATGCGCCGTGCCGGAACGGTAACCAGCTTGTTGAGAAACAGATGAATCAGGAACCAAATGGTCACCTGCACCACCAGAACGACGACGGCAGAGGTCATGGCGAGCTCGCTCAGCGCACGCTGATCCTCGGAAATATCGAGATCGATGACGGAGGCGCCATTGTGGTAGCCCAGGGGAACGACGTGGCACATCAGGCAATCGGTGCCCCTGAAATTGTGGCTCTCCGTATACGGAACGATACCATGCATCACGTTTCCTTCGATGGTGAAGCGCATCACGCCGTCGTCGAGCGATTGTCGCTCATCGGTGGCGGCTGGCTGTTCTTCGGGCAACCCCTGGCCGAATTGGGCCTGAACCAGCTTGTTGCGAATCAGGCGCAAGGACTTGATGTGTTCCGTTGACCCCATCTTTTGGATGAACAGTTTGCGTTGCGAGACATCTGATATAATTCCGTTGAGCATCAACATGTTGGCTCCGTTGATGACACCGTCTGCCAGAGCGATGATCTTGTTGCGCTCGCCGAGGCGGATGGAGTTTCGTTCGAGGCTGTAGAAAGATATGGCCACCGTGATGCCCACCAGCAGCAGAATGGATTGAACAATCCATTGAACTTTGGTGGCAATCGAGTTTTTCATGACGGGGTTTCTCCTTGACGGCGGGGTCGATTCCGACAGGTTTGGCTCAGGCATCACCAAACATTGATATCCATTCTACACAAATTATTCAAAACGTCCAAATTATACATTATAATGACCGTCATGCTTGAGGAGATTGACCGTGACATATCTGACAACCGGGGAGGCGGCGCGCATATTGGGGGTGGGGGTAAATACCGTCAAGCGCTGGATAGGCTGTGGAGCTTTACGAGGGTTATGTACCCCAGGGGGGCATTGGCGCATTGCCAACGATGACCTTTACAGCTTCATGAGGGAGAAGGGCATGAATGCGCCCGATCAGGAGGCAGGGGACAAGGCACGGGTCAAACGGGGCCGTGTTTTGGCGGTGGACGATGATCCGGCCATCTGTTTGTTATGTCAGGCTATTTTGGACAATTCGGAGTTCAATGTCGACTTTCAGTGCGCCCACGATGGTTATACCGCATTGATGCGCATTGGATCCTGGCAACCGGATGTGCTGATTCTGGATATCCATATGCCGAAACCCAATGGTCTGGAAGTGATCCAGAGCATTCGTGAAGAACGTTCTTTGGACGGGATGGCCATTGTGGTGGTCACCGCGGCCTATGACGATGTGAAGGTAAAACACGCCGTTCGTGCAGCAGGCGTGGCGGCCTTGCTGCCCAAACCCATTTCGGCGAGCAGGTTGCTGGATGTGCTCGGTGCTTGCCTGCCATGGTCGGCTGCCTAAGGCGATTGAGTAGAAAGGAAACATAGGGGGAGCGTTGCATGTGGGGATCTCGGTTGGGTATGCGTTTGTCTCTTATTCTGGCACTCGTGCTGGCCTTGCTGCTGGCCGGTGGCTTGACGTGGCTTGACCGGATACAGCGTCAAAATGCAATGCAACAGGCTGAGCAATCCACCGAGCAGTCGGCCCTGGCGCTGGAAGCCAGCCTGAAAGCCATCATGCTTTCCGGGGAAGGCCCGATCGCCCACGATTGGTTGCAACGTGTACGGCGTACAACGGGTTTTGACGATGTCAGCATTTATCGTCGCAACGGTACGGAAGCCTTTGTCGATAACGAGACCATCGACCGCGTCAACCATTGGTTGGGCAATCCGCATTTCGAACACCATGACCGCGACTTCAAACCCACCACCATTGTCCCTCAACTGGCATCGCTCTTTGCCCAGGCTTCCGCTGGGCGCGAAAGCAAGGTCATTCAGGGTGACCGTCTGACCTTGTTGCTGCCGATTCGCATCGAGGCCCCATGCCTGACGTGCCACGGTTACGATGAGTCCCCGGTCAATGCCGTGCGTGGGGTGCTCAAGCTGTCGGTGCCGATGAGTTC
>JAJYQG010000188.1 GCA_021794775.1 Pseudomonadota bacterium | reverse complement strand
GCTCTGCGCTTGACTTTGGACCCATCGCGCTTTGTCAAAGCCTTTGTCGGAGACTTTGCGGCACCGTCCAAACCGTGACGTTCAAATTGCCACAATCGGTGCTGGTGGTGATTCATACCGTTGGGGGCCAGGTGCTGATGATGGAACGTGCCGACGCCCGCGGTTACTGGCAGTCGGTAACCGGCAGTCGGGAGGGGCTCGAGGAACCGTTGTGGGAGACGGCTCGGCGTGAAGTCGAGGAAGAGACCGGTTTGCGGGCCACGACGGAAAATTTGCAGGATTGGGGGGAAGAGCGAACGTATGAGATTTTCCCCCGTTGGCGGCATCGTTATGCGCCAGGAGTGACACAGAACCGTGAACATGTCTTTGGATTGAGCCTCTTGCAACCGGAGGCGGTCTTGCTCAGCCCGCGAGAGCATGTGGCGTATGCCTGGTTGCCGTGGGAGGAAGCGCAGCGGCGCTGCTTTTCCTGGACCAACCGTGAGGCGATCGAGGGGTTGGTACGGCGCTGCGGGTGGTCCGAGAAACCTTTTGGTTGACAGGATCGTTTGTGGGCGCTACAATTGCCGGCTCTTTATACGGACAACTGTGACGCGACATGAAAACTTTCTCCGCAAAAGCGCACGAAGTGCAGCGCGAGTGGTTTGTGGTGGATGCCACCGACTTGGTGTTGGGGCGTCTTGCCAGCCAGATCGCTCTGCGTCTGCGTGGTAAGCATAAGGCGATTTATACTCCGCACGTCGATACGGGCGATTTTATCGTCGTGGTCAACGCGGAAAAAATTCGTGTTACGGGTAACAAGGGCGAAGATAAGAAATACTATCGCCATTCTGGTTACCCCGGCGGTATCTATGAGACCAACTTCAACAAGTTGCGTGCTCGTCATCCTGCCCGCGTTCTTGAAAAGGCTGTCAAGGGGATGTTGCCCAAGGGGCCCCTTGGCTATGCCATGATCAAGAAGATGAAAGTCTATGCCGGTGCCGAGCATCCTCATGCGGCCCAACAACCCAAAGCTCTGACCATTTGAGGTTTTAACCATGATTGGCAATTACTATTACGGTACCGGGCGTCGCAAAAGCGCAGTGGCCCGTGTGTTCATGAAAACCGGTTCCGGCCAGTTCGAGGTCAACGGTAAAACCCTGGACGAGTACTTTTCGCGTGAAACGGGTCGGATGGTGGTACGTCAACCGTTGGTGTTGACCAATCATCTGAATGGATTCGACATCCGTATCAATGTGACGGGTGGTGGTGAGTCTGGTCAGGCGGGTGCTGTTCGTCACGGCATAACCCGTGCGCTGATCGATTTCAATCCCGAACTGAAGACACTCCTCAAGCAGGCTGGTCTCGTGACCCGTGATGCGCGTGAGGTGGAGCGCAAGAAGGTTGGGTTGCATAAAGCCCGCCGCCGCAAACAATTCAGCAAGCGCTGAGTTCTTGATGTACTCTGGAAAAAACCGGCGCTTGCGCCGGTTTTTTTTTGAGCTTGCACGCCAGGCTTTATAATTAAGCCATCGTTGAGGAGAATGTCATGATCAAAGTGGGCGTTGTAGGGGGTACGGGATATACCGGGGTCGAGTTGTTGCGTTTGGTGGCGCAGCATCCGGAGATGCGTCTCCAGGTGATTACGTCGCGCAAGGAAGCGGGGTTACCTGTGGCCGACCTGTTTCCCAGTTTGCGTGGACATGTCGGTCTGGCGTTTTCCGATCCATCTCGGGCGCCGTTGTCCGATTGCGACCTGGTGTTTTTTGCGACGCCCAATGGCGTGGCGATGGAGCAAGTGCGGGAATTGCTGGAGGCAGGGGTTCGTGTCATCGATCTGGCGGCAGATTTCCGTCTCAAGGATATTGCTGAATGGGAGCGTTGGTATGGCATGACCCATGCCTGTCCGGATCTGGTCGATGGAGCGGTCTACGGTTTGCCCGAAGTCAACCGTGACCCCATACGAAGCGCCAATCTGGTGGCCAACCCTGGTTGCTATCCCACAGCCGTGCAACTGGGCTTCTTGCCTCTGGTAGAGACAGGGGTTATCGATATGGGTAGTCTGATTGCCGATGCCAAATCGGGTGTCTCGGGAGCTGGACGCAAAGCTGAGATTCCGATTCTGATGGCCGAATCGGCCGATAATTTCAAGGCGTATGGTGTCACCGGACATCGTCATTTGCCCGAAATTTCCCAAGGGCTGCAGCATGCAGCGGGCCACCCTGTAGGACTGACTTTTGTTCCGCATCTGACACCGATGATCCGTGGTATTCATGCCACCCTGTATGGGCGTCTGGTCAGGCCCAATATTGATCTTCAAGCCTTGTTCGAGGCGCGCTACGCCAACGAACCTTTTGTCGATGTGCTGCCGCCCGGGAGCCATCCGGAAACGCGTTCGGTTCGCGCTTCCAACATTTGTCGTATCGCCGTTCATCGGCCACAGGGGGGCAATACCGTGGTGGTTCTTAGCGTGATCGATAATCTGGTCAAAGGTGCGGCAGGGCAAGCGCTGCATAATGCCAATCTGATGTTCGATTGGCCTGAAACCCTGGGGTTGACCCAATTGCCCATTCTTCCCTGATCTCCTGCATGGATTTGCAAAACTGCTACAATGGACCGATTCTAACCACGACGGACTGGAGACTGCCATGAATGCCCCCATCGAAATGCCTGCCCCCTTGCTGTTTTCCGACAGTGCCGCCGATAAGGTCAAGGCACTGATCGATGAAGAAGGCAATCCCGATCTCAAACTGCGTGTGTTCGTAACCGGTGGTGGTTGTTCCGGGTTTCAATACGGTTTTGCTTTTGAAGATACCGTCAACGATGACGATACCGAGATGGTGAAGAATGGCGTGACCTTGTTGATCGATCCCATGAGTTACCAGTACTTGGTCGGTGCGGAAATCGACTATAAGGAAGATCTCGAAGGCGCGCAGTTCATCATCCGCAATCCGAATGCCAAGACAACCTGTGGTTGCGGCTCATCATTCTCAGCTTAACCATAAAGATAGTAATCTTTTTATATTGACTCTAAATTGATGGGCGGGGTACACTGGGCACCAGTGGCACCCCGTTTTCAACGACCTGGAGCATCATTATGAAAAAAACCGCATTCTGCGCAGCCATCCTTGCGATGGGTCTTGCCGCCTCTTGCGCATGGGCCTTCGAGCCTTTGCCTACGACTTCTCCCGAAACACCTGCTGACAACCCTACCACCGAGGCCAAAGTGGCCCTGGGGAAACAACTCTACTTTGACAAGCGATTGTCGATTGACGGTACTGTCTCGTGCAATTCCTGCCATAACGTCATGGGCAGTGGTACCGATAATCGCCCTGTTTCTGTAGGGGTGGGTGGCAAACATGGTGGCAGGAATGCGCCCACGGTGTGGAACGCTGCCTATTTGAGTGTGCAATTTTGGGATGGACGCGCGGCGACGTTGGAAGATCAGGCCAAAGGCCCGATTCTGAACCCGGTGGAGATGGGTATGCCTTCGGCGGCCGAAGCGGAAAACCGCATTCGTGCCATCCCTGGCTATGTCACGGCTTTCCAGCAGATTTTTGGCAAGACGAACCCCGTGACCTATGAGCATATTGCCCAAGCCATTGCGGCCTATGAACGCACCTTGCTGACTCCCAACAGCCCCGTCGACCGCTACTTGAAAGGAGACCAGAACGCGCTGTCCGATGCGGCTTTGCGCGGCATGAAACGGGTGGAACAGATAGGTTGTACTGCCTGCCATACCGGGCCAGACTTTGCGGGTCCAGCGATGCCGGTAGGACAAGGGTTCTTTCAAAAATTTCCCATTTATGCCGAAAACAATCCCTATGTGGCCAAGTATCGTCTGATGGACGATGATGGCCGTTATGCGGTAACCCACCAAGACGCGGACAAGCATCTGTGGCGTGTGCAAACTTGGCGCAATGTGGCACTGACGGCGCCCTATTTTCATACCGGATCGGTTCCCACATTGGATGAGGCTGTGCGCGTCATGGCGCGATCCCAGTTGGGGCTTACGCTAAAAGATGATGAGGTGGCGGATATCGTGGCTTTTCTCAATGGGTTGACAGGGGAGTTTCCACAACAGACGATGCCCAGTCTGCCCCAGACGCCCAACCGGACCTTGACGCCACAATAAGATGCGCCTGGGTTGTGATGGAGAGGCGGGTGGCCTGGCTATCCCGCCCCTTCGGATTGGGAGCAACCTTCAAGTCTCGTTCGTGATCTTGGGCAGGGAACGGCTATATAATGTTCCGGTCTATAAGCGATACGGCGTGGGGGAAGGATGCGATGAAGGCACGGGTCAAGTGGGTAGAAGGCATGAGTTTTCTGGGAGAAAGCGGAAGTGGCCACACCTTTCTCATGGATGGAGCGCCGGATTCGGGTGGAAGAAATCTTGGAGTACGGCCCATGGAGGCGGTACTCATGGGGGCGGGAGGGTGTACAGCGTTTGATGTCGTGCTGATGCTCAAGCGCGCCCGCGCCGACATTACCGATTGCAGCGTTGAACTGGAGGCGGAATGAGCCGAACAGGATCCCAAAGTGTTCACCCGTATTCATTTTCATTTCGTGGTGACCGGTCGTGGATTGAAAAGCGAGCAGGTGGATCGGGTGATTCACCTGTCGGCGGAAAAGTATTGTTCGGCCAGCATCATGCTGGGAAAGACCGCCGCCATTACCCATGATTTCGAGATTCGTGAGGTATCCGGTGACCCCGCGTGAAGCTCTTGAAATGCTTTTTGCTGGCAATGACCTCAGTCACGAACAGATGACGGAGGTGATGACCAACATCATGGAAGGGCGCACGACCCCCATACAGACAGCAGCGTTGGTGACGGCGTTGCGTTTCAAGGGGGAAACAGTGACCGAGCTGGCAGCGGCTGTCGAGGTGATGCGTTCTTTGTCGGTGAAAGTCGATACCCGTGGTCTGGAGCATGTGGTGGATACCTGTGGTACGGGTGGAGACGGCATGCATACCTTCAACATTTCGACAACCTCGGCTTTTGTCGCCGCAGCAGCAGGAGCGAAGGTGGCCAAACATGGTGGGCGGGCAGTATCGTCCAGTACCGGCAGTGCCGATGTGCTCGAATCGCTGGGCATCGGCATGGAATCGACCACACCTGCGCGGGCAGAGCAGGCGCTGGCACACTGGGGTTTGGGGTTCATGTTTGCGCCCCACCATCATTTGGCTATGAAATATTCGGTTCCGGTGCGGCGTGAACTGGGTGTGCGTACCTTGTTCAATCTTTTGGGGCCCTTGACCAACCCGGCGTCTGCGCCGCATCAGTTGCTGGGGGTGTTTTCCGCCCACTTTACGATGCGATTGGCGCAGGTTCTGCAGCGTTTGGGTACCCGTCACGCCATGGTGGTGCATGGCAGCGATGGTCTCGATGAAATTACGCTATCCGGGGCAACCCATGTGGCCGAGCTGAAAAATGGCCAAATCCATGAGTATCTGTTTCATCCCCGTGATGTGGGCATCGATGCAGCACCTCTGAATCGTCTGCTGGTCAAAGATGCGAATGAATCTCGGGCGTTGCTGCTCGAGGTGTTGGACAATCGGGTAGGGGCTGCGCGCGATATCGTGTTGCTGAACGCCGGGGCCGCGCTGTACGTTGCCGGCGTGACCGCCAGCCATGTTGAAGGGGTCGAGAAAGCCCGTTCGGCTCTTGCGTCGGGAGCGGCACGACAACGCCTGGAAGATCTGGTTAAGTGGAGTCGGATGTGAGCGATATCCTGGCACAAATCATGGCGACCAAGGAACGGGAAGTGGCCGCGGCCAGGATCCGAACTCCCTTGTCGCAGCTCAAAGAGACGCTGGGAGAAGCGCCGCCGCCCCGTGATTTTACGGGGGCATTGCAGCAGCGGGTCCAGCAGGGCTGCGTGGCTGTGATAGCCGAAGTCAAGAAGGCCAGCCCAAGCAAGGGACTGTTGCGTGAGGCTTTTGATCCCGTCGGGATCGCTCGTTCCTATGAGCAGCATGGGGCCACTTGCCTATCGGTTCTGACGGATCGAGATTACTTTCAGGGTGATGAGGCATATTTGCGTGCGGCCCGCGCTGCCTGTGTGTTACCGGTACTGCGTAAAGATTTTCTCTGCGACCCCTATCAGGTGTTTGAAGCACGGCACATGGGTGCCGATGCCATCCTGTTGATTGTTGCTGCCTTGGATATGGCGCGCATGCATCAACTGGAAAGCCTTGCCCATGCGTTGGGCATGGCCGTTCTGGTAGAGGTGCATGACGAAGAAGAATTGGCGCGGGCCCTGCAACTCGACACGCCCTTGATTGGCGTCAATAACCGCAACCTGAGGACATTTGAAACCCGCCTTGAGACCTCCCTGCGCTTGCGTGACCGGATCCCGCACGACCGTCTCATGGTGGCCGAGAGTGGCATTGCCACGAGGGAAGACGTGGCCTGTTTGCGCGCCGCAGATATTCATGCATGCCTTATCGGTGAAACCTTCATGCGTGCTACCGATCCCGGGGCGGCCATGGCATCTTTGATGATGTGAAGGGTTCGTTGCAATTGGTAACAACCTTTCCTGTTTGGACTGATACGATCCACAACGGTAAGCGGTTTTGCCGCGGGGTCTTCAACAATTAAGGAGGAATGGCCATGAAACGTGCCATGGCGCTTTCGGTGATATTCCTTGCCCTGGCCGGTTGTGGTGATTTGCCGGTTGGTGAGGGAATCGGATACGGTGGGTTTGCTCCGGGGTTTGAAGGCTTCGGTGGCTTCGGTGGCTTTGGCGGCATGGAAGGCATGGGCTTTGGCGGTATGGATGACGGTGGTTTTGGTGGGTTTGGTGATGGTGGCTTTGGAGGAATGGACGATGATTGAGCGCAAAATCGTAGCACGAGGGCTTGCTTTGGGTTTGATGGTAGGAAATGTTGGTCTCGCTATGGCCGATGAGTACGCCACGTCATCGTCGATGCTTCCGCCACCTCCCCCTGGGCAGTCGGCTCCCTTGCCGATGCAGCATGGGGATCCGGTCGCCAATGCTCAGCGTCACCTTGAAGATTTTCGTCGTGAACTGGGGGTCACCGATGCCCAGGCTGCGGCATGGCATCGTTACGCTACCGAGACACTGGACGCGGTGCGCTCGATCAGGGACAAGGGCGCCGAAGCTCAAGCTCAACAGCCTTCGGCTTCTCAGCATGCTCCCCAGCGGTTTGATGAGCATATTGCGTTGATGCGCCAGAGATTGGAAAGCTTTGAGAAAATGGATCAGGCGTTGAAAACGTTTTATGCAACCTTGACGCCCGATCAGCAGGCCATTGCGGATCGCCACTTTGCGCGCCTGCGGCACTGAGCCTGTTCTTTGAGTTTTGTTGGATATATTTGGTAACAGATCGCCGCTGATGCTGTGGCAGAATCGTAGGCTGTTTCCATGTTTAGCGGCTGGTGAATTCCCTTGGAGGAACCGGGTTGCCAGGCTTGGTCCTTTAACGGAAGTATGTGAGGATTTTTTGTTACCATGATGTCAGGTATTGTCAGACTGGCGTTGAGCCGGCCCTACACCTTCGTGGTGTTTGCCTTGCTCATCCTTTTGTCTGGCCTGTTTTCCATAACCCGAACGCCGACGGACATCTTTCCGGAAATTCGTATTCCGGTGATCAGTGCCGTGTGGACCTACACCGGTATGCAGCCGGGGGATATGGCCGGACGGGTGGTCTACGCCTATGAGCGCTACCTCAGTTCGACGGTCAATGACATCGAGCATATTGAGTCCCAGTCTTTGCCTGGCTATGGCATCGTCAAGATCTTTTTTCAGCCAACGGTGGACATCCGTACGGCCACGGCGCAGGTCACCTCGATCTCCCAAACGATTCTCAAGCAGTTGCCGCCTGGCATCACGCCCCCCCTGATTCTTAACTACAACGCCGCCACGGTTCCCATCCTCCAGTTGGCGGTATCGGGTAAGGACATCAGCGAAGCCAAGTTGTTCGACCTTGGACAAAACTTTATCCGCCCGCAGTTGGCGACCGTTCAGGGCACAGCCATTCCTTCGCCTTACGGCGGGAAGGTGCGACAGATCCAGATTGACCTTAATCCTGCCGCCATGCAGTCCAAAGGGGTTTCTCCTACGGATGTGATGCGTGCCCTTGCCAATCAGAATCTGATTATTCCGGCCGGAACCGAGAAAATCGGCAAATTTGAGTACACCATCAAACTCAACGACAGTCCGGATAATTTCAAAGAACTGAACAATATACCTGTCAAAGTGGTGGAAGGTCGCTCTCCCATTCGCGAAGCCGTGACTTCTACCGTATTCCTGCGCGATGTGGCCTACATTCGAGATGGATCGCCACCCCAGATCAATATCGTTCGGGTCGATGGCAAGCGTTCGGTGCTCATGACCGTACTCAAGAATGGTGCAACCTCGACCTTGGATATCATTGCTGGCGTGCGCAACATGATTCCGAAGTTGCTGGAAACCCTTCCCGATGGTTTGCGTCTCGACCCGTTGGGTGACCAATCGGTCTTTGTCAAAGCCGCCATTTCCGGCGTGATTCGCGAAGGATTGATTGCTGCAGCGCTGACCAGTCTGATGATTCTGTTGTTTCTGGGCAGTTGGCGCTCTACCCTGATCATTGCGGCCTCGATCCCGCTGGCCATTTTATCGTCGATCATCACGCTCTCGGCGTTGGGTGAAACCCTGAATGTCATGACGTTGGGAGGTTTGTCCCTGGCCGTCGGGATTCTGGTCGATGATGCGACGGTCATGATCGAAAACATCAACCACCATCTGGAACTGGGGAAATCGGTGCGGCGCGCGATCATCGATGGTGCCAGCCAGATCGTTCAGCCAGCCTTCGTGTCGACTTTCAGTATTTGTATCGTATTTATTCCCATGTTCTTCTTGACGGGGGTATCGCGTTACCTGTTTGTGCCGATGGCTGAAGCTGTGGTGTTCGCCATGATTGCTTCTTTCATCTTGTCTCAGACTTTTGTGCCTACCATGGCCAATTATTTGCTTCGCGCTCACAAGGATGAGGAAGCCCAGGTACTGGCCAACGCCAGCAAGCACGGCCCCCTGAGACGCGTGGCGCGCTCGCTGACGGCTTTTCAACAGCGTTTTGAGCAGCGTTTCACCGTTGTGCGCAATGGCTATGTTAGTCTGCTCAAAATGGCGGTGGATAACCGCAAGCGTTTCATCAGCGCATTTTTGACGGTGGTATTGTCTTCCTTTGTGCTGGTGCCGTTCCTTGGGCGCAATTTCTTCCCTTCGGTCGATGCCGGACAGATCAAAATGCATGTGCGCGCCCAGATCGGAACGCGTGTGGAAAACACGGCGGCCTTGTTCGACCATATTGAGGCCGACATTCGGCATGAGGTTCCGGCCAATGAAATGGAGGCGATGGTGGATAACATTGGCCTCTCGGTCAGCCCGATCAACCAGTCCTTCATCAACACGGGTACGGTCGGCCCGCAGGATGGCGACATTCTTATTTCTCTGAATGAGAACCATCACCCCACCGAGGGTTATGTGAGGCGCTTGCGCAAGATTTTGCCAAGGGATTTTCCTGGGGTGTCCTTTGCCTTCCTTCCAGCCGATATGGTGAGTCAGATTCTCAATTTTGGCTCACCAGCTCCGATCGACATCCAGATCAAGGGGCCGAGGCGTGATGAAAATCTGAACTATATTCAGAATCTTCTTGCAAAAGTCACGCATATCGACGGGATCGCCGATGCGCGTGTTCAACAGTCGATCAACTACCCACAGTTCGACGTCAATGTGGATCGTGCACGTGCCAAAACGCTGGGCTATACCGAACAGGATGTCACCAACAGTTTGGTCGATACCCTTTCTGGGAGCGGTCAGATCGAACCAACCTTCTGGTTGAATCCGCGCAATGGCGTGTCCTACCCCATTGTGGTCCAAACGCCTCAGTACCGCGTCGATACTTTGAGCGACCTTGAGAATACGCCCGTAAGCACCGTCACCCCCAGCAACGACAACACCCAGATTTTGGGTGCGCTATCGACGATTGTTCGGGATCGTGGGGAAGCGGTAGTAACGCACTATTCGATTCAGCCGTCGTTTGACATCTTCGCCACCACTCAGGATCGGGATCTTGGCAGCGTATCCAGCGACATCCATGCCCTCATCGCCCAAACCCAGGCGCAGATTCCCAAGGGAGCTACGGTGCAACTGTTGGGTCAGGTGCCAATCATGGAAACATCGTTCACGGGGCTTCTGTTTGGCTTGTTGTTCTCCATCGTGCTTATTTATCTTCTGATCGTGGTGAATTTCCAGTCATGGCTTGACCCCTTTGTTATCATAACGGCCTTGCCTGCCGCTTTGGCCGGGATTGTCTGGATGTTGTTTGCAACCCATACGACATTGTCGGTGCCCGCTCTGACGGGGGCCATCATGTGTATGGGGGTGGCAACAGCCAACAGCATTCTGGTGGTCAGTTTTGCGCGTGAACGACTTGTGGCCACGCGAAATTCAGCGGTGGCCGCAGTGGAAGCCGGATACGCCCGTTTCCGCCCCGTGTTGATGACGGCATTGGCGATGATCATTGGGATGGCGCCTATGGCTATGGGTTTCGGTGAAGGTGGGGAGCAGAATGCCCCATTGGGACGGGCCGTGATTGGGGGCTTGTCGGTGGCGACGATGGCGACGCTGATTTTTGTGCCGGTGGTGTTCAGTTTGGTCCACGCGCGCGATACGTTCGAAGAAGAGGTGGACGATGATGACACCTTGAAGGAATCGGGAGATTGACATGCATGATG
>JAJYQG010000100.1 GCA_021794775.1 Pseudomonadota bacterium | reverse complement strand
CTGGCTCAGCAGCCATCGAAGAGGCGGCGCGCAATCAGCTGGGCATGATCAAGCCCCACGAAGTGTTTTATCAGTTCTGGCCTGCTGGAGGGCATACGAGCCCGCCGGTTGCGGCTACGGAAACCCGTCGCTAACCCAAAGTAGCTCATGCCTCGGTGGGCGGTCAAGTCGTGAAGCGCTCGTCCGTGTTCAGATCTTGCTTTTTTGCCAGAAGTGCCACCATGCCGGTTGTTTGACCAGGGTACCCTGTTGGGTCAGGTAATGGCTGTTGGGGAAATCGGTGCGCAAGACGCGTAAGGTGTCCTCGCTGAGGTCATTCAACCCCATGGCCTGGTAACTGCGTGCCATGATATCCAGCGCATCTTCTGTGGATGGCGAATGGGAGTAAGTTTTGAGCACTTCCTGCGCCCGGTTGGTGGAGGCCAGATAGGCTTGGCGCTGATAGTAATAGCGTGCCACCGCAATATCGTTACGGGCCAGGGCATTCACCAGATACTTCATGCGCACGATGGCGTCGGGGGTATAGCGGCTGTTGGGGAAGCGGGTGATCAGGTCGCGGAAAGCATCGAACGCTTCACGGGTGGGTTTCATGTCGCGTTGAACCAGATCCTGATCGGTATAAATGCCGAACAATCCAAGATCGTCGTTAAAGTTGGCCAATCCCTTCATGTAGTAAGCGTAATCCACCGAGGGGTGGTTGGGGTGTGCCTTGATGAAGCGACTGGCTTCACTGACGGCGGATGCCGATTCCCCCTGCTTGTAATACACGTAAATCTGCTCAAGTTCGGCTTGTGTGGATAGCGTTCCGTAAGGGTAGCGCGACTGCAACGATTCGTAGTATTTGGCTGCCTGGCTGTAATTGCCATCCAAGAGCTCTTTTTTGGCCTCGGCATGCAGCTTGGAGGCCGACCAGTCTTTGGTGGGGTCATCGTTTTTTTCGATGTCACTGCAACCGATCAGGGCAAGGCACAGAATAAAACAAGCTTTTCGCGTTACACTCAACGATTTCATGGAACGATCCATTGTGGAATTGCGCCATTATAACAGCCCTGAAGAGAGTGAACCGTTTGAATTGACGATCCCGGAAGACTGTGCTGGCCTGCGTCTGGATCAGGTGCTTGCCCGCCTTTTCCCGGATTTTTCTCGCGGATATTGGCAGACGCAGATCGAGCTTGGTGCCGTGAAGCGGGAAGGAGGGGCGGTACGCAGCAAGGATCGCATGCATGGGGGAGAATGTCTCTGGTTGGACAGTGAGCCTGTGTTGCGCGATGAAGAAGTGCTGCCCCAGCCGGTTCCTCTCGACATCGTGCATCAGGATGCGGCTTTTTTGGTGTTGCATAAACCGGCGGGACAGGTGGTTCATCCTGGGCATGGCAACCGCGAGGGGACGTTGCAGAATGGTTTGCTTTACTACGATGCGGCTCTGTCCCAAGTGCCGCGCAGCGGCATTGTGCATCGCCTGGACAAAGATACCAGCGGTTTGATGGTGGTGGCACGAACGCCTCAGGCGCATACCGATTTGGTCCGTCAACTGCAAGCGCGAACGGTTCAACGACATTACTGGGCACTCGTTAACGGCACTCCGCCCAAGGAAGGGGTGGTGAATGCGCCGATGGGGCGCCATCCGCGCTTGCGCACGCGCATGGCGGTGGTTGGCCAGGGGCGGGTTGCCGTTACCCACTATCGGGTGGTGGATCGTTTTCCTTGTCACACCTTGCTGGAATGTCGCCTCGAAACCGGAAGAACCCATCAGATTCGCGTACATTTGCAGCATGCCGGTTTTCCCTTGGCGGGAGACCCGGTCTACGGAGTGCCGGCGAGAAGGTTGGATGATGCTTCCTTGGCGGCTTTGCAGGGGTTTGGGCGTCAGGCGCTGCATGCTTTTCGTCTCGGCTTCCTTCACCCGGTGAGTGGACTTTCTTGTGCCTGGTCCATCGATATGGAGCCTGACATGGCGCAGTTGATCACCGTTCTGGAGCATGCGCGCCATGTTGGATGATGCTGAATTTCCGGGTTTTTGCGCCGATTGGCCGGCGCCGGTCTGGGTCCATACCTGGAGTACGGAGCGCGCGCTTGACGTAGGAGGGCAGGGCGCAGGGTTGAGTGATGCAGCGCGCGCCAACCGCAGCCGGATCGGCGCCAGGTTGGGGGTCCGCATACTTTGGCTGGATCAGGTGCATGGCAACCGGGTGAACATCGAGGACTGCAATGGCGATGCCGATGCGGTCGTCAGCCGTTCCGGCGGTGTCGCCTGCGCCATACGTACCGCTGATTGTCTGCCGGTGCTGTTTTGCCATCGGCAGGCCAGGGTCGTGGCGGCAGCCCATGCCGGTTGGAAAGGGTTGGTGGAGGGTATCCTGGAGGCTACGGTGGAGACCATGAAGGTCGACCCAGCCGGAGTCTTGGCATGGCTGGGTCCTGCCATCGGCCCCACCGCGTTTGAAGTCGGCCCTGAAGTGAGAGACCGCTTTTTGACCCGGGATGTTCGTGATGCCGTTGCTTTCCAGCCCGGTCTTGGAGATCGTTGGCTGGCCGATATCTACCAGCTTGCCCGCTTGCGTTTGGCGCGAGCCGGGGTATCGGTAGTGTATGGCGGGGGCTTATGTACGGTCACCGATGCGCGGCGTTTTTATTCCTGGCGGCGCGATGGTTCGGGGGCAGGGCGTATGGCCCATCTGATCTGGATCGGGGAAGAATAGGGGGAACGCGGTATAATTCGCCCATGATGAAACGGAATATGGGTTGATGAGTCCACTCTTGGCTTCGGTCTTGGCCAGTTCGCTGGCTGGTGTGCTGTCCATGGTTTGTGCCGCGCTGGTGATATGGACGGCACGCCCGACTTGGGTGCCGACCTTGGTGAGTTACGCCATTGGCGCCCTGTTGGGAGCCGTATTTCTTGAGATTTTACCCCATGCCTTCCATCAGCAGGCTACCCCGGAGGCGGTGTCGCTGACGGTATTGATTGGGATCCTGGCATTTTTTCTGCTGGAAAAAATGGTGCTGTGGCGGCATGTGCATGTGCACGATCTGGAAGGGCTGGAGGCCCATGCCCATGACCATGCTCATGGGCGTACAGGCGCTATGGTGGTGGTGGGGGACTCGGTTCATAATTTTGTCGATGGCATCATCATTGCGGCTGCTTTTGTCAGCGATTTTCACATGGGGATGGTCACGGCGTTGGCGATCATCGCCCATGAATTGCCCCAGGAAGCAGGGGATGCCTTGGTGTTGCTTCACTCCGGATTGTCACGGCGGCGTGCGTTGGCCTTCAATCTGTTTTCCAGCGTGGCGACGTTGGTGGGGGCGGTGTTGGCCTGCCTTGCCTTGCGCTCGCTCCAGAACGACGTGCCCTACCTGCTGGCTTTGGCTTCTGCCAGTATGATCTACGTGGCAGTGGCCGATCTTATCCCTGGGTTACACCGTCGGGTGGATCTTCGCGCGACGTTGGGGCAGATTGGTCTCATCGGTTGCGGTGTGTTGTCCATTTACGGAGCCCATCGCCTGATTATGGAGTAAAGCTTCGGTATCGGGCCGTTGCATGGCAAGGTAGAGCTGGTTGATCTGATTCAGGTAATGCTTCATCAACTGGGTGGGTGATGCGCTCGACGATGCAGGTGCCAAGGTGGGCGGGGTCTCCTGCCAGCGTTCGATGGCATGGCGCAGACTCTGTTCCAGATGGTTGCCCATGGCTTCCTGAGTACCGCTGCCGTAGGCTCGAATCATTTGGCTCAACATGTCGCAGCTGAAAAGGGGCGAAGACTTGCCCAGCTCTTCGTCGAGAATGATTTGCATCAGGATGCAGCGCGTCAGGTCTTGCTGGTTTCGGGCGTCGACCACGCGAAAAGGGATGTGGCTCAGGACGTATCCCTTGATTTCGCAAAGCGTGATGTAGGCGCTCGCCCAAGTATCGTAGAGGCGCCGGTTGGGATACTTCTTGATGAGGCGAGGGGATTCCATACGTTTAAGATCGCTTGGTTATGTCCTTATGCTGCACCACAACATGAGGCATTATTCCATGTTTTTGGGCTTTCTGGAAGGAATTTAATAAATTGTTAATAAGACAAAAGGATAATGATTCTTTTGGTCATCGAAAAAATTGTGCGACGCAGCAAAAAGGTTTGACAGAGGCAAATTTTTCCTGTAGCCTTGCAATTGTGCGTTGCAGCATTTTTGAAATTTCTGGTTTTTGAGCTTTCTTGCAGCATGCTCAGAGCCTGTAGGGCGTCGGTCAGCGTGTCTTGTTCGCTCCGCCCGGTGGATACGTCTCCTCCTCCTTTATTGCAAAGGTTCCCTTTCGATAAAGGCTTCAACCCGCAGAATTGCTCTGCGGGTTTTTTTTATGCGAAATTCGTCTCCGGGGGCGCATCGGGGCTCAAATTTTTGCCGTGGTGAACCTTGATCAAGGCTTCAAACGCGTCCGCAGGAATGGGTCTTGAAAAAAAGTAGCCTTGCACGTAGTCGCAATTGAAGGCAATCAGCAAATCGCGCTGCGCCTCGGTTTCCACCCCTTCGGCAATCGTTTTGATCTTGAGCTTATGCGCCATGACGATGATGGCCTCCACCAAGGCTTTATCGCTTTCGTCCGTGGTCAGGTTGCGTACGAACGATTGATCGATTTTAAGGTAGTCGATGTCGAATTTTTTCAGATAGGATAGAGAGGAAAAACCGGTCCCGAAGTCGTCGATGGAGACCTCGATGCCATTTTGCTGGAAATACTTGAGTTCGTCATGGACCTTCTCCGATTCGGACAGCAGCAGTCCTTCGGTGATTTCGACGGTGATGCATTTTTCCGGCAATCCGGAGCGCTGATGGTGTTCGAGCCAAGGGTGCTTTTCGGTACGATTGAATTGCAGGGGTGACTTGTTTACGCTCACCTGAATCAGTTGTCCGGTATGTTCGCGCCAAGCCAGGATGTTGCGGATCGCTTCGAGGAAAACCCATTCTCCGATTTCCAGAATCAGCCCCGATTCTTCAGCCAGGGGAATGAACGTTGCAGGGCCGATCGGGCCACGGGTTGGATGGTGCCAACGCAACAGCGCTTCGGCCTTCTCGATCTTGCCTGTGGCGAGTTCTACGATGGGCTGGAAATGTACCTGCAATTCGCGATGTTCCAGCGCATGACGCAGCTCGTTGGTGAGGTAGACTTTTTCCTGGGCGGCGGCCTGCATGCTGCGGGTAAAGTAGCTGAAGCGGTTTCTTCCCCCCAGTTTGGCCGCATACATCGCTTGGTCAGCCTGTTTCAGGAGATCGTCGATATTTTCGGCCTCACGGGGATAAAGGGTAATGCCGATGCTGCCGGAAATGTGGCAGGTGCCGTGGCCAAGGTCAAACGGCTGCTCCAGGGCATGGAGGATGTTTTGCACCAACCGGTCGATGGTTGAAGGTTCGTCACAGTCGGGCAGAATGATGGCAAATTCATCGCCACCGAGTCGGGCAAAAGTGTCCGAGCGTTTGATGTATTCGCCGATGCGGTTGGCTGCCGCAATCAGCAGCTCATCGCCCTTGTCATGTCCGAGCGTGTCATTGACTTCTTTGAACCTGTCCAGATCGATGAACAGCAGGGCCAGGGAGGATAGGTTTCGTTTG
Organism: Pseudomonadota bacterium; assembly: GCA_021794775.1. Taxonomy (GTDB): domain Bacteria; phylum Pseudomonadota; class Gammaproteobacteria; order Burkholderiales; family Ferrovaceae; genus Ferrovum. The sequence continues at coordinate 5,289 of JAJYQG010000100.1, read as the reverse complement.
GCGCGTTGCATGTTCTTTTCGAGACGATCACGAAAAAGTTGGCGATTGGGAAGGGCGGTCAGCTGGTCGTAGTAGGCCAGTTGCTGGATTTTTTCCTCGGACAGTTTGCGATCGGTGACATCTCGGGATAGCATCAGGAAATGCTGTTCATGCAATCGGTTGATGCTTATCATGGCGGTAGAGAGTTCAAACCAGGCCTTGCCCTGGGGCAGGTCCAGGCTGATGATCTGTCCTTTGGATCTTCCCAGGAGGCTGGCCTCTTTCAAGGCAGACATGACGGTTTTGGCGGCATCCTCGGACAAAACATCGGCCACCGACTTGCCCAGCAAAAATTCTTTTTGATTCGACAGCAAGGCCGGATCATGGGTCCAAAGGTTGATGTATTTCCCCTCCGAATCGAGTTCGCACATCAAATCGGGAATGGCATCCATGACCCCTTCGGTAAACTCGATATGTTGCAACAGAGCAAGTTCGCTTTGCTTCTGCTTGGTGACATCGCGGGTCACCCCCAGCATGGCGGTGATGTTGCCCGAGGCATTGCGTATCGGAACGGCATGGGTTGCCACCCATCGCAGGGTTCCTTGCTTGCCGACGATTTGAAATTCAAAACGCCCGGTTTCTCCCCGAAAAATCCGCGCCGTAAGATCGTTAAAAGCCTGACGGTATTCCGGGAGCACGAAGTTGATCAGTCCGATGTTGCGCACTTCATCTTCCGAAGCGACTTCAAGCATATCGAGTCCTGCGCGGTTCATTTGAATCAGGTAGCCATGGTGGGACAGCACCTTGACACATTCAGGTTCGTTTTCAAGGATCGTGTTCAGGAACTCTTGCTGTGCCTGAAATCGTTCTTTTTCTTCCATCAGGTCACGTTCGATTTTCTTGCGCTGCGTGATGTCCCGTGAGGAGTTGAACAGAACGGTTTTTCCTTCAAGATCGATGCGAATTCCGGATACTTCGACGTCAAACAACGTGCCATCTTTGCGGCGATGTTTGGTTTCGAATTGGGAGCGGCCGGGTTTCTGGAATTGGTCTCGAACCAGGGTCATGGCTTCATCGGGTCCGGTGAAATGCGCATCCCACTGGACGACGTTCATGCCGATCACTTCCTCCCGTGGGTAGCCCAGCAGCATGCAAAACGAATCGCTGGCTTCGACGATATGGCCATCCTGATCGACGATGTGGATGCCATCGCTGGCATTGCGCAGAAGCGCCAGATTCTTTTGGCTTTCATGCTGCAACGACTGAATGGCGCGGTCTTTTTCCTTGCGCGTGCGCAACGCCAGGATACCGAAGGCCAGATCATTGGCCAGGCTTTCGAGCAACGTCACTTCGGAGCTGTGGAAAGCTTCATCTTCCTGTGAATAAACAGAAAATGCGCCAATGACTTCATTTTGAAGGATCAGGGGTAAAGCACAACAGGAGCGGTAGCTCATCGTGCTGCCATCATCGCGCCACAGGATTGTGGCGGGATCGTCTTGAAAATGTCGGATGACAGCCGTTGCTCCGGTTCGGATGGCTCTGCCGACAGGGCCTTGTCCCGCCGGGGTATCCGACCAGCGGATGTTGGCCTTTTCCAGATAATGCTCGACGTAGCCTGCTTGAGCCACCGGCGTCACCGTGCAAACCTCGTCATGTTCCGCATAGCCCACCCAGGACATCAAGTAGCCGCCGACATCGACGGCAAGGCGGCAAGTATCGGCGAGCAAGTTGGGCTCGTCGCTGGCGCGGATGAGCAGCGCGTCGGAACGGCTGAGCAAGGTGTTGGTGCGCAGCAAGCGTTGCTCGTTTCTTTCCGAGTCCTGTCGTTCGATTTCGGAAGCGACGCGCATCGATACGAGGTGAAGATGAGAGCCAATCAGGTTGATGTCGTCGAGTTTATGCCGGTGCATGACCGCGAACAATCCAAGGGGTTTTCCCCTGGAATCCCAAAGTGGAATGCCCGCGTAGCCTTCGATGCCTTTGTCCGCCAGAAAGTGGTCGTCCGGGAAATGCATCTTGACCGCTTCCGGGTAGACGCATAATTCTTTCCCAACCACATTGGCGCAGGGGGTTCCCTGCAAGGAGTAACAGAAATTGTCGAGCAGCTCACCTTGCGCCAGAAAAGCGGTCGTCTGGACGAACTTTTGATCGTCGAGCAGTCTGCCGACGTAAACGTAATCCACCCCCAGTATTGCCGAGAAAAAGCGGCACAGTTCCGGGAGGAAGGCTTCATGGGAGGAATCCCACCGGCTTTTCGAAAGAAAATGAAGGGTCTCCTCGACCATTTTGCGCGGTGTGATATCGACAAATACCGCGCAGGAGGCTTTCCTGTTTTCGAAAAGAACGGATATGGCAGATACTTGAGCGTGGAAGACGGTGCCATCGAGCTTGAGCAGTTTTTCCTCGATGGCCGGCGAGTCGATGCCTTTGTCAATGACATCTTCGAGTCGGTCGATGACGATTTTGCGGTAGTCGGGATGAATGAGTGTCAGCGGGTTGATGCCGAGGAGATCGGCGGCACTTCTGGCCCTGAAAAGTTTGGCCGCCTCGGCGTTGGCCATCAGGATATTCCCTTCGCGGTGGATGATGACGCCGTAGGGAAGATTTTCGATCAGGTGGCGATGTTCGGCTTCGCTTTCGGTGAGCTTGCTCAAATGCTGTTTGAAGGGGGTAATGTCTTCAATTTGGGCAATGAAGTAACTTGGCGACGAAGCTTCGCCCTGCACACTCGATGAGGTGAGACGGGCCCATACGATGGTGCCGTTTTTGGCGATGTAGCGTTTTTCCAGTTGATACGATTCGATGTCGCCATTCAGGAGCTTGTCGCGGTAGGGGAAAGCGAGGAGCCTGTCGTCGGCGTGGGTGATCTCCATGAAGGTTTTGCCGACGAGTTCATGCTGAGCATACCCCAGCATGTTGCAGAAAGATCGATTGACGACCAGCATGTTGCCATCTTGGGAGGTGATGACGGCGCCGATGGGGGTATGGTCAAAAAGGGCATCAAAGCAGCGTCTGCCCTCGCGGTCGTGGGCGTCGTCGTCGGGTTCCCAGATTTCATAATCCTGGCCATCGATTTCGATCTGACCGATGATGGACATGCGAGGCAGCTTGGGCATCTCGGCATTCGGGCTCGGAGAGTGGCTGCGCCACAGCGTCTGAGCGGGTTGGCCTATTGATCCGGCCACTTTTATCCGTGAATCACGCGGCATATTTTACGCGTGTATCCTGAAAGTATTTCTTCACACGCTCAGGCGATTTCTCCAGAGCTTGCATGTGCTCAGTTGCAGCTGCTTTCAGCTTGGCCTTCGTGCGTGCCGGAACCCTGGTTGAGATCGCATGCTTCAAGTCAGCATTCAGCCGTTCTTCCGGATTCAGTTCGGGGCTATAGCTGGGTAAATAAAACAGCTCGATCTTGTCTTTGTGTTCCTCAACCCATGCCTTGACCGGCTTGCTGTGATGCACTCGCAGGTTATCGAGAATCAAAAACACTTTCTTCTCCGCATCTTTAATCAGTGCCCCCAGAAACTCGATCAACTTGTCCGAATTGAACGCCTCATCAATAATCATCCAGCGAGCCTTACCCTGATTGGTGACGGTGGCGATCATCGATAGTTTCTGACGAGTGCCGCCTACCGCATAGGTCACTGGCGTCTTGCCTATCGGCGCGTAACTGCGACCCCGCACATCGGTATTAACGATTGCCGTTTCGTCGCCCCAGTGAATCTCAGCCCCCTCTGCCTTGGCGCGCTGCTCAATCGCCGGATAGTCTTTATCCAACCATTCCTGCACCGCTTCCGGACGTTGCTCATATGCCTTCTTGATCGGCTTTTGCGGGGTGAAGCCCCAACGCTTGAGGTAGTTTCCCACACCGCGAACAGACAGACTGATTCCGCATTCGCGCTCAATCAGTTGCATCACCGCAGCACGACTCCAGAGCGCAAATTCCATCTTCAGCTGTTCCGGCCGCTTGTCACAGATGATCTGCCGAACCGCCGCTTCTTGCACTTCGTTCAACACGCGACCGCTACCTTCCTTCTTGCCCCGTGCTTCAGGCTTAAGCGCGGATGATCCCGACTCTCTGTATCGCTTGATTGCAGCGTTCACCGCATACCAGCTGAGCCCACTGTGCTCAACTATTTGCATGACGGGCATCCCTTTGCGGTGCATGCGAATGACCTGCTTGCGCCTTTCGTGGAGGACCTCTCTCGTTTGTTTTCTTGCGTCTTCTTTTTCCATGCAGGATGAGACACATCAGCATCCATAAAGTTCACGAATAATTCGTGCCGTGTCTATAAGGCGCTTTCCCTGGCGATGCCGGTGGCCCGTGTCCATGCTTCGTTGACATGGGCGATGGTGCCCGAACGGCGCTCAACGACGGCGATGGCGCCCGCGACTTGGGTGAAAAGTCCGTGTTTGTCTGGGGAAGCGGATGGTACAGAAGAGTCTTCAGGCTTATTCACCATGATTGCCAGCCCATGAATGCGTATTCAAATTATAATTGGGGCGCTTCGCAGAGATCAAATTCGCTTTTGGGGACAGGCTGGGGATGGCCTCACGGGTGGATGCCCGATCTTTCATTGTTCATTCCTTTTGCCATCGCAGGGACATCGTCTCCTATGAAATTGAACCATAAAAAGTCGCCTTCGGTGGGATTTGTCTCGCTGGGCTGTCCGAAAGCCCTGGTGGATGCCGAACAGATCGTCACCCAGGTACGTGCCGAGGGTTACGCCGTGGTGGGGGATTATGCCGCCGCCGATGTGGTGGTGGTGAATACCTGCGGCTTCATCGAGTCGGCCATTGAAGAGTCGCTGGATGCCATTGGTGAGGCTTTGTCGGCCAATGGTCGCGTCATTGTGACCGGCTGCCTGGGGGCCAAGGCCGAACAGATCCTCGAGCATTACCCTGAGGTTCTGGCGATCACCGGTCCCCACGATCGCGAGGCGGTGATGCATGCGCTGCACGACCATCTTCCTCCCCTTGGGGTGGCGCCGTTGGTGCTGCCGCCCCAAGGCATTAAGCTGACGCCACCCCATTATGCCTACCTCAAGATTGCCGAAGGCTGCAATCACCGTTGCACGTTTTGCATCATTCCCTCCCTGCGTGGCGATCTGGTCAGCCGTCCCAGTGGCGAGGTGCTGCGCGAGGCCGAACAGTTGGTGCAGTCCGGAGTTCAGGAATTGTTGATCGTTTCCCAGGATACCAGTGCTTATGGGGTGGACCTGCGTTATCGCACCGATTTCTGGCAGGGACGACCCGTGCGTACCCGGCTGACCGAACTGACCCGCGCCCTGGGGTCGCTGGGTGCTAGAT
>JAJYQG010000047.1 GCA_021794775.1 Pseudomonadota bacterium | reverse complement strand
GCAACGTCTGAGTCTCCATCCTTGGCCTCCCATGAAACGGGTAGCTGGCAGGACACGACCGCGCTCTACGTCGCTGAACGGCTGGCACGCCAGGAACCCGATCTGGCCTTGACCATGACCGATGAACTGGAGAGGATACTCATTGTCCAGGCACTCACCCTCACCCAAGGGAAACGAATCGAAGCCGCCCAGCGCCTGGGTTGGGGTCGAAACACCCTAACCCGAAAGATCCATACCTTGGGCCTGGATGCTTTGTGGCATGGGAGCACGGACTAGGGAATCACCGAAATTCAGCCATGACCGGAGCATGGTCTGAAGGGCGCTCCAAGCCGCGCGGTGCAAGGTCAATGCAACATTCGTGCAAACGACTTTTCAGCGCATCACTGGCCAGCACGTGATCGATGCGCAGTCCCATGTTGCGCTTGAACGCATTGACACGGTAATGCCACCAGCTGAAACTGTCCCGCTGCTGGGGATACAAGCTGCGAAAACAATCGACCAAACCCAAGTCCAACAGGGCTTCAAACTTGGCACGTTCAGCCTCACTGCACAACACCTCACCCGCCCATGCCTTGGGGTCATAGACGTCATCATCGTGCGGGGCAATATTGTAGTCACCGGCCACCACCAGTTGCGGCCATCGTTTCAAGGCAAGTCGCAAATAATCGCTTAATCCATCAAACCATGCCAGCTTGTACGCATATTTGGCCGATGTCAGCGCTTCGCCGTTGGGACAGTAAACGCTGACGATGCGCACATCCCCAAAAGTTGCTGCGATGACCCGCTGCTGCGTATCGGCAAAAGACTCCATACCCATGCCAACGTCTTCGCCCGGACAACGGCCCAACAAAGCCACCCCATTGTAAGCCTTCTGGCCCGCCACATAAGCGTGGTACCCGGCGGCCTGCAAAGCTTCCCATGGAAATCCCGAGGCTTCGCACTTGAGTTCCTGGAGGCATAACACATCGGGTTGGTGCTGCTCCAACCAGTCCAGTACATGGGGCAAACGCACCCGCACCGAGTTGACATTCCAGGTTGCTATTTTCATACACCGATATCCCTTGGTTGATGCCCCCCATTATCCGTCATGGTCGCGAGAATGAACAACGGAATATGCGATAATGGCGCCATGGAACCCGTCAATTTCACCGGTCACTTTCTGATCGCCATGCCATCCCTGCAAGATGCCAATTTTGCTGGAACGCTGACTTACATCTGTCGCCACGATGATCAGGGGGCCATGGGACTCGTTGTCAACCGTCCGATGGACATGACCCTGCAAACTCTGTTCGGCCAGATTGCACTCACACCGGTTCAAGATGACATCCTGACCTATCCCGTGTATCTGGGCGGCCCCGTCCAAACCGATCGCGGATTTGTGCTGCATTCACCCGTGGGAGAGTGGCGCTCGACCCTGCGCATCAACGATCACCTGGGTTTGACCACCTCCCGTGATATTTTGGAAAAGCTCTCTCTTGGCCAGGGTCCCGAACGTATTTTCATCGCGTTGGGCTATGCTGGCTGGGAAGCCGGTCAGCTGGAGAATGAAATCAAGCTCAACAACTGGCTGTCTGTTCCTGCCGAGCCTGACATTCTCTTCGAACTGCCGGCAGGCCAACGCTTTCAGGCTGCGCTCGATCTTTTAGGCATCGACCCCACGTATCTCTCTGAGGAAGCCGGGCATGCCTGAGGGCGAAGGTGTTGTGCTGGCCTTCGACTATGGCACTCGCTTCATGGGCATGGCTCTCGGCGAATGCAAAAGCCGCCTGGTACGCCCTTTGTCCTCCATCGAATGCCGCACCCGCGAGCTGCGCTGGCATGCCGTAGCGGATGTTGTCCAGAATTGGGCGCCACAGCAGCTTCTGGTAGGTCTGTCGCTCACGGCAGAAGGTGGCGAGCAGCACACCACGCGGCAGTGCCGCAATTTCGCCCGCGACCTGATGCGGCATACACAATTGCCTGTCACCCTCATCGACGAACGTTTCACCTCCCTGGAAGCCGACCGGCAGCTCCGAGAACAAGGAACGGCACGGCATCAACGACGCCTTCAGGAACATGCCGTGGCTGCCGCACTGCTTATCGAAGACTACTTCAACCTTTCCCATGAAGCACAGGAACGGCTAGAAACCCTGAACCCACCCATGAGGCATGACCCATGCTCAATCCACAACTGACGCCTGAAGGGCATCTCAAGCACCTGTTGACCATCGAGGGTCTGCCGCAGCGCATCCTGTTCCAAATCCTGGACCGCGCCGTGGAATTTGAGGCAGTCGCCCATCAAGAAGTGAAGAAGGTTCCCCATCTTCAAGGAAAATCCGTCTTCAACCTGTTTTTCGAAGCTTCCACCCGCACCCGCACCACATTCGAAATTGCTGCCAAACGCTTGTCCGCCGATGTCATCAACCTCAACATCGGTGCCTCCAGCCAGAGCAAAGGAGAAACCCTGCTCGACACCGTGGACAATCTCAGCGCCATGCAAGCGGACATGTTTGTTGTGCGCCACGCAGAAAGCGGAGCTTCTCACCTGATTGCCAGCCATGTGGGCCCGGACATCCATGTCATCAATGCTGGGGATGGTCGCCACGCCCATCCCACTCAAGCCCTGCTGGACATGTACACCATCCGCCATTTCAAGCAACGTTTCGAGAATCTGCGGGTGGCGATTGTCGGCGACGTCTTGCATTCCCGTGTCGCACGCTCCCAAATTCATGCTCTGACGACACTCCAGGTTCCCGAAGTACGGGTCATCGGTCCCAAGACCTTGATGCCCCCGATGATCGAGCGGCTCGGCGTCCAGGTTTACCACGACATGGTGCGCGGATTGAAAGATGTGGACGTGGTCATCATGTTGCGCCTCCAGAATGAACGCATGAACGGTGCCCTGCTTCCCAGCCGCGACGAGTACTTCAAATACTATGGCCTGACCCCGGCCAAGCTGGTGCACGCCAAACCCAACGCCATCGTCATGCACCCCGGCCCCATGAACCGCGGTGTAGAAATCCATTCCGAAGTCGCCGATGGCATGCAATCGGTGATCCTCAAACAGGTCACGTTCGGCATAGCGGTACGCATGGCCGTCATGTCATTGCTCGTCCATCCCAGCGCCAAGGCCTGAACCGGAGACGCCATGAAGATTCACATCACCCACGGACGCATCATAGATCCCGCCACCCACCGCGACGCGCCAGGTGACCTGTACATCGCCGCAGGCAAGATCGTATCCCTCGACCAATGCCCGGCCGGCTTCACCCCGAACCGCGTCATCGATGCCCGGGGCAAGATCGTCATGCCTGGCCTCGTGGATATGGCGGCACGGCTGAGAGAACCCGGCTATGAATATCTGGCTACGCTGGAAAGCGAAATGTACGCTGCCACCGTCGGTGGTATCACCAGCCTTTCCTGCCCGCCAGACACCGACCCGCCACTCGATGAACCCGGCCTTGTCGAAATGCTCAAGCACCGCGCCCATGGCCGCGAACAGACCAACGTTTATCCTTTGGGCGCCCTGACACAGCAGCTTCAGGGACAGCGTTTGACGGAGATGGGCGAATTGCACGACGCTGGATGCGTCGCGTTTTCCCAGGCGAATGCGCCGCTAACCGATACCCAAATTTTATTGCGCGCTTTATCTTATGCCGCCACTTTCGGTTTTCCTGTCTGGTTGCAACCCCAGGATGCCCATCTGGCCCGCGATGGCGTGGCACATGATGGCGAAGTTGCCAGTCGGCTTGGCCTGCCGGCCATTCCAACCTGCGCCGAAACCATTGCCCTGAACACCATCCTGCAACTCGTTCGCGAAACCGGCGCAAGGGTTCACTTCTGTCGTATATCAAGCTCCAACGGGCTTGACTTGATCAGAAAAGGAAAAGCAGAAGGACTGCCTATCAGTTGCGACATCTCCATCAACCATCTGCATCTTTCGGAACATGACATCGGCTACTTCAATGCCAACTGTCGTTTGGTTCCCCCCTTGCGCAGCCTGCGCGATCGAGATGCCCTGCAGCAGGGTCTGGAAGACGGCACCATCGATGCGCTGGTTTCCGACCACGCACCGGTAGATCTGGATGCCAAACAATTGCCTTTTGAAGCCGCCGAGGCCGGTGCCTCTGGATTGGAACTGTTGCTACCCCTGACCTTGGCATGGGCACGCCAACGTAAGATCCCGTTGGCACAGGCACTGTCCCGCGTCACTTCTGCTCCAGCGAACATCCTAGGGATTGGTGCCGGACGCATCAGCGCGGGATCTCCAGCAGACCTTTGCCTGTTTGATCCTGAACGCGAATGGGAGGTCACACCAGCGGCGTTGAAAAGTCAGGGCAAAAATACCCCTTTTCTCGGTTTGTCGATGATCGGCAAAGTCAGCCATACCCTGGTGGGTGGTTTTATCATCCATGAAGATGCACGTGCGTAAGCCTCTTCCACCCCATACTCAAGCTTCATTTCTTTGCGGAATTTAATATGGCCGTTGTACACACCAACCCCTTGCTGGATTTTAGCGGACTTCCCCACTTTGACCGGATTCGCCCCGAACATGTCGAACCGGCCATCACGAGCCTCATCCATGAGGCCGAAACCACCCTGGAAAGCATCAGAAAGGAAGCTGAAGCCCCTGACTGGGACCGCTTCATCGCCCCGCTGGAAGATAGCAACGAACGCCTTTCGCGCGCCTGGGGTCAAGTAACCCATCTGCATGCCGTCGTTAATACCCCGGAACTTCGTGCCGTCTACAATGCCATGCTGCCTCGGGTGGCCCAATATTGGGCGCGACTCGGTCAGGACATGACCCTCTTCGAGGGTTACCGCCAACTGCATGCTTCTTTGGCTTTCGCACACTATCCGCCTCAGCGGCAGCGCATCATCACCCAGGCACTGCGTGATTTCCGTCTGAGCGGGGCCGAATTGCCTGAAGCACAAAAAACACGCTTTCTGGAAATCCAGGAAACACTGGCCGCCACCGGCGCCCGATTCGAGCAAAACCTCCTGGATGCGACACTGGCCTTCACCTACGATACGACCGATGTCGCCGAGCTCGACGGATTGCCGCCCGATGTCATCACCTTGGCCGCCGAATTGGCGCACCAGGCTGGACGCTCTGGCTGGCGCCTGACCTTGCACGCGCCTTGCTACCTGCCCATCATGCAGTACGCGACACGCCGCAGCCTGCGTGAACATTTCTATCGCTGCTACACCACCCGTGCCTCTGAATTCGGCCCTCCACAATGGAACAATGGCCCCCTCATTGAGCAACTGCTTACCCTGCGTAGCGAAGAAGCCCATTTACTGGACTTCGATCATTTTGGCGCATTGTCGGTAGAATCCAAAATGGCCGATTCTCCTGCAGAGGTGATGCGCTTCCTACGCGATCTGGCCCACCGCACGCAGCCCTATGCCCAACGTGATTGGGAAACACTGACCCTGTTTGCGCGCGAAGAACTTGGTTTCCAAGATCTGCAACCTTGGGACATAGCCTACGTTTCGGAAAAACTGCGCACAGCACGTTACGATTATTCGGAGCAACAGGTACGCGATTATTTTCCCGAAGATGCCGTACTCAGCGGGCTTTTCCGTGTCATCGAACGCCTCTATGGCCTGCGCGCCATTCCCGCCACCACCTCCGTATGGCATGAAACGGTACGCTTCTTTGATTTGCGCGACCATGATGACCGCCTCATAGGCCAGTTCTATCTTGATCTTTATGCCCGCGACGGGAAACGGGGCGGCGCCTGGATGGACGATGCCATCACCCGCCGCCGTAAAGCCAACAACATCCAGACTCCCGTCACTTACTTGACTTGCAACTTCTCCGCTCCATCTGGCGGCAAACCGGCCACGTTCACCCACGATGAAGTGATCACCTTGTTCCATGAATTCGGTCACGGGCTACACCACCTCCTGACCCGCATGGAAGACCTTCCTGTATCCGGCATCCATGGTGTCGAATGGGATGCCGTGGAATTGCCCAGTCAGTTCATGGAAAATTTCTGCTGGGAATGGGAAGTCCTGAAAGACATGACCCGTCATGTGGAGCATGGCACTGCCTTGCCTCGTGAACTCTACGATCGCATGCTCGCCGCTCGCCACTTCCAAAGTGGCATGCAGACGGTGCGCCAAATTGAATTTGCACTGTTCGATATGATGTTGCATTGTGCCCAAGCGGACGAGAGAGATCCTCTGCTTTTGCTGGAACGCATCCGCAGCGAAGTGGCCGTGGTACATCCGCCCGTCTGGCATCGCTTCCCACACAGCTTCTCCCATATTTTTGCCGGCGGCTATGCTGCAGGCTACTACAGCTACAAATGGGCGGAGGTCCTGTCGGCCGATGCTTATGCTTTGTTCGAAGAAAACGGCATTTTCAACCCCGAAATAGGTGAGCATTTCCGCAACGAAGTTCTCGCCGTCGGTGGCAGCCGCCCGGCACTCGACTCATTTGTTGCCTTTCGTGGTCGCCCTCCAGAACTGGAAGCACTGTTGCGCCATCATGGCATGGGCCACGACCCGGCCCCATCAACGACTGCCTAGAGGTTCTCCAGCACGTACAAAGTTGAAGGTACGCACAATACGGATCATGTCCATGCGGGCTCGCATCGAATCGGTGAAAGGCAGAAACGGTGCGGCCATGCGAACGATATGCAAAGCCGACTGGTCCAACAAAGGCTCGCCTGATGAACGCAGAACCTCCACGGCAGCAACAGTCCCGTCGGCATTGAGTACCGTCGCGACGCGTACCGTTCCACTCAAAGGATGACCATTCTGGGGTGGAGGATAGTTGACAGCCCCCACTTCAGCCACCTTATGACTGAACATGGTTTCGTAAGATAGCCCCTCAGAGTCCTGCGTTGAAGCATTGAGCGTCGTGATACGGCGGCCTGCCCAAGGGTCGGACACCATCTGCCGTGCCAGGCCGAAACTGCGCAGCACCACCGAATGGGTGGTCGAATCTTGTGAGCGATCGACCGAATCATCCGGCTGGCCTGGGGCCACGGCCAACGGCTCCGCACGCTGGCGCTCCTGTCGTGAGGATAACGGAGACGACCGGGATCTGGGGGGAGAAGCGTGGCGCGGATGGGGAGAAAGGGAAGAACCCGCCACAGAAACTGGCGCTGCCCATTCGAAACTCACCGACAGGGGTGGGGTTTCCGGCGTCACGGAAGGTCGCCACCGTTCACCCAAAAACATCATCACCAAGCCATGCAAAGCCAGCGAGCCCACCAGCGCCCAATGCCAGGAATATCGCCCTCCCAGTCCTGCACTGGGGTTCATGCCACCACTTCACAGGCGATATCCAGGGACCATAGGTCGATGGACCTGATCAGCAACGACAAAGCCTGTCCCGCAGCCCCCTCAACCCCTCTTACCCGCAAAACCAGCGGCAAGCCATCGAGACGCGCCAACCCATCGCGCACCACCGTTGCACCGCAGGTTGTCACCTTGCCCAGTTCAAGCCAACGCAAACACCAATAGCGTTCCATCTGCCGTTGAAACTCCTGGTAGGCCTCATAGGCTTGGTCAAACGCCTGGGCCACCTCCACCAAAGCCTCTCGCGCCGCAAATCGGGCAGGCGCCTGCCCAAACAACCGAACCAATTGCCACTGGTTGACCAGATCCACATAACGGCGCAACGGAGAACTGCACCAAGCGTAATGCTGCAGTCCAAGCCCTTGATGTGGCGCTGCCTCCAAAGCGGTGCCTGTTCGGCCTTGGCCCTGGATTCGGTACAGTGCGAGCATCTGCGCATGCTCCAGCTGTTCGGCCCAACATCGGTTCACCTCGATCATCAGCTCAGCCACCAGTTCATCCAAAGGTGCCCCCCGCTCACGGGCCGTAATGGCGACTTGGTCCCCTTCCACCACAAAGGAATAATCGTGATACTGTGGCTTGGGTCGATCATCGACCCCACGCGACTTGGCCAAGACCCGCGCCAACTGCCACAACACCAGCAGCTCACGCCCATAAGGCTGCTCCAAATCCTGCCATTCACCGTTGAATCGAGGCTCCAACTCATGCAGGCGTAAATTGGTCGCCACCACGATGGTCTGGATCAGCGAACGGCGCGTTACCACGCTCAGATCATCCTTGCGACAGACCAACATCAGCGATAGAGCGGGACGACGGACACCGGCATCCAGAGAACAGGCCGCCACCACCGAATCGGGCAACATGGCAATCTTGCGTCCGGGCATGTAAACCGTGCTCAATCGCACGCCAGCACGACGCCCAAGGTCACTCTCGGGCTCAATAAAAAGCGCAGGAGCAGCGATGTGAACACCCACTTCCCAATGCTCTTCATCCCATTCCTTCAGGGTAAAGGCATCGTCAATTTCCGTGGTTGACGCATCGTCTATGCTGAATGCCGGAGCTTCATACAAAGGCCAATCCCCTGGTGTCAGCAAATCGAAATGTTCTGTCGAAGGCCAGGGCCCAAAATGCTCGAATTCAAATCTCCCCTCATGCCAGGCTCGACTACCTTGCAGTACCCCGCAACGCGCCAACAGTTGAGGAGCGGATATCGCCTGCTCATGAGCGGCCGCTTCCAGCGTCTTGTAGGCCAGACCATTCTTGTCGGGTCGATAGAGCAAGGCCGGAAAATCCCGGCTCAGCCATGCCGGGCAACGACCCTGCGCCAGTTCCAGGATCGCTTCTGCCTTTTGTTGTTCCTGTTGACGCCGGCGTTCCATGCCCGCCAAAGCAGCGCGCAGGTTATCTTCCGCTGCTGGGCGAAACATCCCCTGAGGTCGTCGGTTGAAATAAATCGGCGCGCTGTGGAGCCGCATCAACATCGCCGTCTGTTCCACAGCATCGGGATCATGACCCAGATATTCTCGCGCCAGATCGGTGAAATGCCACTCCGATCCAGGCGGACAGAATGACCAGAGCAACTCCAGATCCATTTCCTCCTGAAGGGTTTGAGCTTCGGCCATCAACGCCAGGGGAGCAGGCCGCTCAAAAGTCAACTGGATCTGGGCTCGTTTGATCTTGCTGCGTTTGCCATGGGGTGCCTCCACCTGAAGTGTGGCTTCGCTTTCACTCAACACCGAACCGGTTTTAAGTTCCCCACCTTCTTCATACAGTACGTGACGCGTTGCCACATTCTCTCCTCAAAGCATCCAGTAACGGTGCATGAACGGCACCAAACGATCCATTGCTGAGGGTCACAATCACATCGCCGGGATGGCTCGTGGCCACCACCGCCTGCACCAGCATGGGCAAATCATCAAAGACGCGCGCATGCGCGCCCAATGGGCGCAAGGCGGAAGCCAGATCCCAGCCAAGGTTGGCTCCATAACCAAACACCTGGTCAGCCAACGCCAGACTGGAAGCCAGTTTATCTGCCCAAACGCCCATTCTCATGGTATTCGAGCGAGGTTCGAGCAACGCCAGGATGCGCCCCTCCGAGCCCATTTGTTCCCGCAATCCTGCCAGCGTGGTGGCAATGGCGGTCGGATGGTGGGCAAAGTCATCCATCAGCACAATGCCCCGAACCGTGCCCTTAACCTCCAAACGGCGTTTGACGCCGAGAAAACCTTCCAACGCCGCCAACGCTTGCGTCACCTCTACGCCAGCCTGCCGGACCGCCAGAACTGCGCCCACGGCATTCATGCGATTATGGGCGCCGAGCAAGGGCCATCGCTCGGTCCCGGCACGCCATTGCCCATGCTGACGCAACGTCAAACGTCCAACGGGGTCATGAACATCGGCACACCATTCACCCTGCTGACCAAACGTCACCCTGGGTGTCCAACACCCCTTGTCGAGCACCCGCTGCAATGTCTCATCGTCGGCATTGACGATCAACCGACCCGATTGCGGCAAAATCCGTACCCAATGATGAAATTGCGTAACAATCGCTTCCAGATCTTGAAAGATGTCCGCATGATCAAACTCGAGATTATTGAGCAAAGCTACTTCGGCAGGATAATGCACAAATTTCGAGCGTTTATCGAAGAAAGCCGTATCGTATTCGTCAGCTTCAATGACAAACCAAGGTCGTTCGGTTTTGGACATCGCCGCCGGATTCCAGGCGCCCGGCAGACGGGCCGAAACCTCAAAATTGTTTGGTATGCCCCCAATCAGAAATCCGGGAGCCAGACCCGATGCTTCAAGCATCCAGGCAACCAAGGATGAGGTTGTCGTCTTGCCATGCGTCCCCGCCACCGCCATCACACGACAATGACGCAATACCGCATGGGACAACCATGACGGTCCGGAGGCATAGGGAAGCCCCTGATCCAGAATAGCCTCAAGCAGAGGATTGCCGCGGGACACCACGTTACCAATAATGAACAAATCTGGACGGAGCGCCAACTGCTCAACACCATACCCTTCGGTCCAAGCGATGCCCAAAGTCTCAAGCTGGGTACTCATGGGAGGATAGAGCTGCTGATCGCATCCCGTAACCCGGTAACCCGCAGCACGAGCCAGCACAGCAACTCCGGCCATGAAGGTGCCACCAATACCCAGAATATGAATATGTTTCACGGGAAACCTCAACGTGAAGTGTTGTAGCCCAGTACGGGAGCCAGCCAATATTCTGCCTGCTCCATCGTCCAGCCCTTGCGGCGCGCATAATCTTCGACTTGGTCAAGCCCCACCTTGCCCACGGCAAAATAGGCGCTATCCGGATGCGAAAAATAAAATCCACTGATCGCTGCCGCAGGCCACATCGCATAGCTGTCGGTCAAATGAATACCTGTGCGGTCGGTAGCCTCGAGCAAATCAAACAAGATGCCCTTTTCCGTATGATCCGGACAGGCCGGATAACCGGGAGCCGGACGAATCCCTTGATAGCGTTCATCGATCAGTTGATCGGGCGTCAAGCTTTCATGACGCGCATAGCCCCATCCTTCACACCGCACATAGCGATGGAGGAACTCGGCAAAGGCCTCAGCCAATCG
>JAJYQG010000178.1 GCA_021794775.1 Pseudomonadota bacterium | reverse complement strand
TCCGTCTCAGCGGACTTCGCCGTAATGGGAAAACTCGAGCTGGTAATGTTGCTCGTCGGGCAACGTGAGTCGCACCCGCCCCCCCACGGGCAAGGTCAATTTGTCGCGCACATGTCCAAACGGCAGGTTAGGCAGCAGCGGCAGATCGACCCTTTGCTGCAGGTAGGCCACCACCCTGTCCAGGGTGTAAGGGGCCGCCGAGGCATGGGTGGGTTCGCAACGGTTGAATTGCCCCCATAAAATGGCACGCACCGAGCGAAACACGCCGGCATGAAACAACTGCAACAGGTAACGCTCGATGATGTACGGCTCTTCGTTCACCTCCTCCAGAAACAGGATGCCGCCGTCGATCTGGGGAAAATAAGGGGTACCAACGAGATGGGCCACCAACGACAGGTTGCCACCCCAGAGTATCCCCTCGATCCCCTCCCCGATGCGCTGGCGCAAGCGTTCCCCAGGCTCGCCATGGGAAGCGGCATGGGGCAGGCGGATCAAGGGTGAGCGATGTTCGGCATGAGTCAGCAGCGGCAGCAAATGCTCTTTATGCAGCGTGCTGCGGTGCGGATGTCCAAAGTCTGGCGCTGCCATCGGCCCGGCAAAAGTGACCAGGCCAGTGCGCGCCAATACCGCCAGATGTAACGCCGTAATGTCGCTGAACCCGATCAGGGGTTTGCGCGCTGCCGCCACGGCATCGTAATCCAGACGGTCGAGCAGGCGACTCAAACCATAACCACCCCGGGCCGCCATGATGGCATCGACCCCAGGATCGCGCAGCAACCCATGAAAATCGTCGAGCCGTTCCTCATCGGTGCCAGAGAAATATTCGTGGTGTCCATGCACATGAGGACTTTCGATCACCTTGCAACCGTGCTCGGTGAAATACAGGGTCGCCATCTCCAGCGCCCCGGGCTCATTGAGAAAGCCGGAAGGGGCGCAGATCCCGAGGGTGGGATGGGACGGAAGCAAACGAGGCAGACGAATTTCCATGACCGAAACTATATCGTGAAATGCCCCTGACGTCATGGCAAGCATGGCGCCCCATGATACGATGACGATTTTTACAAGGAAGCAAGGCATGTCGGGCAACACTTGGGGAAGATTGTTCTGCGTCACCACCTTTGGCGAGAGCCACGGACCTGCCCTGGGTGCTGTGGTGGATGGCTGCCCCCCCGGGCTTCCCCTGTCGGAGGCCGACATCCAGCCCGACCTCGACCGTCGCAAACCCGGCACCTCACGCCATGTCACCCAGCGTCGTGAAGGCGATGAGGTGGAGATTCTCTCTGGAACCTTCGAAGGCGTCACCACCGGCACCCCGATCGCCCTGCTCATCCGCAACACCGATCAGCGCAGCCGCGATTACGACGCCATCGCCCGCCAGTTCCGTCCCGGACATGCGGACTACACCTACCTGCAAAAGTATGGCTTGCGCGATCACCGTGGTGGCGGACGCTCTTCTGCCCGCGAAACCGCCGCCCGCGTCGCCGCTGGCGCCATTGCCCGCAAATGGCTGTCGCTGCGCCACGGCATCACCATCCGCGGCTGGCTGTCCCAACTGGGACCACACCGTCTCGAGGTGAAGGACTGGGAGGCCATCGACCAAAACCCTTTCTTTTGTGGCGACCCAGAGCGAATTCCCGAACTGGAACGCTTCATGGATGACCTGCGCCGGGCGGGAAACTCCATCGGAGCACGACTCAGCGTGGTGGCCCGCGCAGTGCCCGTGGGCTGGGGAGAACCGGTGTTCGATCGGCTTGATGCCGACCTCGCCCATGCCCTGATGTCGATCAATGCCGTCAAGGGGGTGGAAATCGGCGATGGATTCGACGTGGTCACCCAGCATGGCAGCGAACATGGCGATGAAATGACGCCAGGGGGCTTTCTCTCCAACCATGCCGGGGGAATTCTGGGTGGCATTTCCACAGGCCAGGATATCCTGGCCCACCTCGCCATCAAACCCACTTCCAGCATCCGTCTGCCGCGCCGTTCCCTCGATCGCACAGGACAAGCCGTCGACGTGGTGACCACCGGACGCCATGACCCCTGTGTCGGGTTACGCGCCACCCCCATCGTCGAAGCCATGACAGCGCTGGTGCTGATGGACCATGCCTTGCGTCAGCGTGGGCAGAATGGGGATGTGGTAGCCCCCCTGACGCCTCTGGCCCCCTGACGCGCTGCGCTGTATGCGCGAAACCACACGCCGGGCAACAGCCTGGCGTGTGGTATGGCAGAATTACAGCCCGCCGTGCTGCTGCGCCACCATGCAGAAAATCATGGGAATCGACAACATGGTGTTGAAACGGGAAGCCAGCATCGCGGTACGGGCAGCCTTGGGTTTTTCTGTAATTTCCACCGGCACGATACCGAGGGCCTTTTTCTGATTCGGCCAGATGATGAACCAGACATTGAAGGCCATGATGAGCCCCATCCACATCCCGAGTCCAATGGGAACCACCCCGGAACGCAGGGTCAAAGCCTGCATGACATAGCCATTCAGCTATGCCAGCCCAAGAC
>JAJYQG010000093.1 GCA_021794775.1 Pseudomonadota bacterium | reverse complement strand
TGTGAATAACCATACCCATCGGCGCGTTGAACGACTTTGCAATACCGGTGCGATATGCCTTGAATAACCCCTGACGGGGTTTGTATATTGAAGCTGCCGGTTGCACGAACGGCAACCCGCCCCGTATAGGCTCCTGCCTTTTTACCGTTGGGCACCACGGCCTTGACCCGATCCCCGGTTTGAAAACCGTGAACGGATTTTTTGCGCGTCAGGTACCCGCGAGGAAAACCAAACGCATCCAGCCGCGTGCGCTGATAGCACCCGCGTCCGGTCGCTTTGATTGAAAGCGTCGGCTTTTGCCAGTTCAAAACCTCGCTCACCGATCCGACGCAAGCCGCATCGAGGGCGTGCGCTTTTGGAATACCGAACTGAGCCCGGTTGAACTTGGTCAACCCGCCCGAACCGGTTACAACCGGCAACCCTGTTTGTTTGAGCGCACCGAACAGCGCCCACCGAGTTGAGTTCACCGCAGCCGCATCCTTCAATGAGCGACTGGCTTGACCCAGGATTCGTTCCAGACGCTTCGCGTCTTTCACGAACGTCCGAACGTCTTGAGCGCCTTTCTTTTGGTTGCACGGAACGCAAGCCAAAGTCAGGTTCGATACCCGATTCGTGCCGCCCTTGGCTTTCGGATGGATATGATCGATGTTAAGTGGGACATGCTCGGCTCCGCAGTACGCGCACTTGCGGCCCCACTTCTCAAGCATGTATTCCCGGACTTCGTATCCCGCGAGCGTGCCCTGCTGGTATTCGACGCCGGCAATTTCTGGCTTTCCCATCTTCTGCAGGTCGAAGCGCACCAGTTCCTGATCTGCGCCGGTGACGGGCGCCCACCGCTGCAGCCGTTTTACCCAGGACATCGTGGTGATGATCCGGTGCTGAAGGCTCGGCGGCAACCATCCCTTGCCTTTGTTGCCCCGATTCAGGAACCGAGGCGCACGGTACCGCAGATCGCCCCTGCGACGCCGGCGCATTTGACGGCGAGCCGTCAGTGCTTCACTGATCTGACGGCCACGATGGGCCAACTCGAACAGGCTCAGCACATGGACGCTGGTTCGCGCCTCGCCTGTCCCTGCGTCTACTCGCACCGATTCGCGCACTACCGCAATTCCAGTGACCTTGCTCCCCGGATCAAGTTTGACTTTGATCGGTTGAAACTGTGAATCAGACACCAGGCGGTCTTTGAGCCGGATGACGAAAGGCACGATCCGGTGAACTCGTGCGCGATTGCGTGCGAGCAAAAGCCTCGCCCGCTTCTCGCTGCATGGCATCAACGTTTTGCCTGACCTGTCCAACACAAAAACTGCCACTTTCTGCTCCTTTGCCCTTACGGGCCTTGTAACGCACCCTCTCGGGTGTCTTCCCTCGCCAATGTTGTTGTCCGGCTTCGGTTCGATGTTTTGAACCTTACGGCAGACCGTTTCGCGCATACCCTGAACTTGTCTGCTTCTGCCGCTTCGAGAGGTTGGGACTGAGAAAGCATCCCAACGTCGGTCTTGTACCTGACAACAACGTAGTACCGATCTTTTGGTACTGAGGCTGGTCAACCAGGCTTGCTCGGTTTTTGACCTTACAAGCCTCACCCTTTAGGGTGGGGTGGTTGACAAAAGCTCCGAAATGTTTTAAAAAAGCACAACAAGTCCAGATGGATTTTTATCGCATACGAATCCGTTTTGAAAAGTCTTTCACTTCTTCTGAGAAGTAGCGGGGATGCCCAAGCGAGCCGCCTGCCCTGAAGGGCTTTGGAAACCCAGGCCGGGCAATGATTTTTCTGGCCGTCGCAAGGGATACGCCAAAAAAATCAGCCACGTCCTTTCTGCGCCAGAAGACCGGCTCAGAATCGCTGTCGTCTTGGATCTGTTCGTTTTGGGATTGATCTTCGGGCATACGCATCGCTCAATTGGTGACGAAGTATATCGTACTTCATTACCGACAGCAACGCCGCTACGCGCGCATGGACATCGCCGCAGGCGCAAGCCATGGAAAGTCTTGAAAAACCGTTTCGCGCCATTCGGAAACGATTTCTTCGTCTACCCGGATGAAGTCGTCCCGCGTGATCGTTCGTCCGGCGGCCAACTGAAGTTCTGAAATTGTGTTGGACACGGCAATCTCTATTTCGTGGGCAGGCTCTTTCTCCCATAGATGAGAGATCCGCTCAAGAACGCGCTCGATAGACGTTTTGCCCAAAATCCCAGGCAGGTCATCGCGATCCTTCTCGCGAAACGTGTTTGCCTTGACGATAAACAACGTCTCCACAGACAGGGCGGCAATGTCAACGGTATGCCCGCCAACCTCAATCTGCTTCATGACCAGGGCATCTTCCTCGATGTCGCGGATATTCAGATCCCCCCACAAATTCTTCTTCATCGTAACGTCCACCGGAAAGCCGGAGGACGCCTCGACATCGCGCGCAATCTTCACGATCACCGGGTCCGGCGAATACAGATCAACGTCGTCTGAAGTTTCGCGAATCCCGTGCATTGCCAGGGCAGACCCGCCGACCAGGATCAGGGTGCGCGGCGCTT